>USQE01000176.1 GCA_900556675.1 uncultured Collinsella sp. | reverse complement strand
CCAGCTGGGTGCCATCACCACCAAGGGTTGTGCTGCCGAGCCCTGGCCCGGCAACCCCGCGCCTCGCATGGCCGAGATCCCGGGCGGCATGATCAACTCCGTGGGCCTTCAGAACCCCGGTGTGGCCGCCTTTGCCCGTGAGTCCGGTCCGTGGCTCGAACAGCTTTCCAAGGATGGCTGCCAGGTCATTTGTCAGGTCGCCGGCCACTCCGTTGACGAGTTTGTCCGCGCGCTCGAGATGTATGTCGAGCTGTGCCCCTGGGCTGCCGGCTACGAGATCAACGTGAGCTGCCCCAATATTGCCGCCGGTGGTGCCGCCATGGGCTCCTCGCCCGAGGGCGCCTCTGCCGTTATGGCTGCCTGCCGCAAGGTGACTGATAAGCCGCTGTTCGTAAAGATGGCTCCGGTTAACGTCGCCGAGATTGCCAAGGCTCTCGAGGCCGCGGGAGCCGACGGCCTTTCGGTCATCAACTCTATCCAGGGCATGGCCATTGACGTTCATACCCGCAAGTCCCGTGTGGCCAAGCCCAAGGGCGGCCTTTCGGGCCCGCTGTGCCACCACATCGCCGTTCGCATGGTCTGGGAGGTCGCTCAGGCCGTCGATATCCCCATCAACGGTGTCGGCGGCGTCATGACGGGCGAGGATGCGGCCGAGTTTATCCTGGCCGGCGCCACCTGCGTGTCGGTCGGCATGGCCAATTTCGTCGATCCGTGCGCCTCGATTAAGATCGCGCACGAGCTCGAGGCCTGGGCCGAGTCCCAGGGCGTGAAGGACATCAACGAGCTGGTAGGTGCTTTTGAATGCTAGAGACCGACGCCCGCGACCGCGTTATCGTCGCCCTCGACTGCGACCGTGAGCGTGCGCTCGAGCTCGCCCACGAGCTTTCTGGTCATGCCGCTTGGCTCAAGGTGGGCATGACGCTCTATTACGCTGAGGGACCCGAGATCGTCAAGACGTTCAAGGACCTGGGCTTTAAGGTCTTCCTCGACCTCAAGTTCCATGACATTCCGCATCAGGTGCGCGGCGCCGCCCGTTCTGCCTCGCATGCCGGTGCCGACCTGCTCTCGGTCCATGGCCTGGGTTCTGGCGCCATGCTCGCTGCGTGCCGTGAGGGTGCCGAGGAGGCGCGCGAGGACCGCGCCAAGCTCGTTGCCATCACCGTGCTCACGAGCATGAACCAGGATGCGCTGACCGAGATCGGTGTCGAGTCGCCCATCGCCGAGGAAGCCGCCCGCCTGGCAAAGCTTGCTCAGGCCAACGGTATCGACGGCATCGTGTGCTCGCCGATGGAGGCCCATGACATGCGCGAGCTGCTCGGCCCCGACGCGCTGATCGTGACTCCGGGCGTTCGTCCGGTGGGTGCCGCCCTGGGCGATCAATCCCGCGTGGCGACGCCCTCCCAGGCTATCGAGCGCGGTGCGAGCCACATCGTGGTGGGCCGACCCATCACCGGTGCCGACGACCCGGTTGCCGCATTTGACGCCATCGTTGCCGAGCTGGTCGAAAACGTCTAATAGATTCCCTCAAGTCACCACTTTTGGGTCTCATTAGCACAAATTAGCCCCTGTGCCTGCGAAAACTTTCCCATCCTTTGTGTGGAATCGCAGGTCAGGGGCTCAACTTTGACCTCCGTATATTGCACTTTTCGCAGGTATCGTCTAACCTATGGTGCCGTCGATTGGGCATTTAGTGCGTTTGACGTGCTAAAATGCCAATTATTGCAGCAGATATAACCCAACTATTTGGAGGTTCGAATGGCACTCCCTCAGCTTACCGACGAGCAGCGCAAGCAGGCTCTTGAGAAGGCTGCCGCCGCACGTCACGCCCGCGCTGAGCTTCGCGAGCAGATCAAGAAGGGCGAGAAGTCCCTCGAGTCCGTGCTCAACTCCGATGACCCCATCGCTTCCCGCATGAAGGTTTCCACCCTCATCGAGTCTCTCCCCGGTTATGGCAAGGCCAAGGCCGCCAAGATCATGGAGGAGCTCGGCATCTCCGCTACCCGTCGCGTCCAGGGCCTCGGCGTCCGTCAGCGCGAGCAGCTCCTCGAGCAGCTGACCAAATAAGTGAGCGCTCAGGATTCAAAGCTCTTTGTGATTTCTGGACCGTCAGGTGCAGGCAAGGGCACGCTCGTCACTCGTGTGCGCGAGCGTCGCTCGAACCTGGGCCTGACGGTTTCGGCTACCACGCGAGCACCACGCAAAGGTGAGGTCGACGGCGTCAACTACTTTTTCCTGACGCGCGAGGAGTTCGACCGCCGCGTGGCAAACGGTGAGTTTGTTGAGTGGGCTGAGGTCCACGGTAACTGCTACGGCACGTTGGTGAGCGAGGTCACATCCAAGCTCGCCTCTGGCTCGTCTCTGATCTTGGAGATTGATGTCCAGGGTGCCCTGCAGGTCAAGGAGCGTTTCCCCGAGGCCGTGTTGATCTTTATCAAGCCGCCTTCGCTCGAGGTGCTTCGCGATCGCCTGGTCGGTCGCGGTACCGAGACGCCCGAGACGATCGAGCTGCGTATGGCTAACGCCGCCGATGAACTTGCCCTTGCCGACCGCTACGACGACGTCGTGGTGAATGACGATCTCGACCGCGCGACCGATGAGCTCGTTCGCGTTCTCGATATGCATGAAAGGATCTGAGGTCCGTGTCCGTTGTAAAGCCTTGCATTGACGATCTTCTGGAGAAGACCGATCACAACCGCTTCCTGCTCGCCTCGCTTGCCTCCAAGCGCGCCTGCGACATTAACAGCATGCTGCGTGGCCAGCACAACCGCGTGCTCGCTGTCCAGGATGTCGACGACATCACCATTGCGCTTTCCGGCGCCGATACCATCTCGATGGCTATGGACGAGATCGTCGACGGCGACATCTCCTACGACGAGGCCCGTTACGAGAAGGCGCTCGGCCACAAGGTTGCTGAAGCCTAAATGGCAGCTCGCGTCTGCCTGGTCCACTATCACGAGGTTGGACTGAAGGGCAAGAACCGCGCACATTTTGAGCATATCCTCATGGATAACATTAAGGCGGCCTTGGCCGCCTTTTCCGTGAATGCCGTGTCTCGAATTTCCGGTTATATCCTCGTGACCTTTAACGAGCACCAGGCCGACGAGGCGGCGCACGTCATTCGCACCGTCCCCGGCGTTGCCCGTGTGTCCCTGGCGTACCACACCAACCGCGACCCGCAGGAATACTGCGCCGCCGCCGTGAAGGCGCTGCGCGAGTTTGGTCCCTTTGAGTCGTTTAAGGTGCATGCCAAGCGCTCTAACACCGACTACGAGCTCACCTCGATTGATATCAATCGTCAGGTGGGCGAGGTACTGTGCGAGGCGTTTCCCGATAAAAAGGTCCAGATGCACGACCCCGACGCGATGGTGCACGTGCTGGTGGTCCAGGGTAGCGTTTACGTGTACGCACGCTCCGAGCGCGGCGTGGGCGGTCTGCCGGTGGGTTCTGCCGGCAAGGTCGTGACGCTTCTGTCGTCGGGCATCGATTCTCCGGTGGCGACCTGGATGCTCGCGCGTCGCGGCGCGGTGTGCGTGCCGATACATTTCTCCGGCCGTCCGCAGACGCCCGATACGAGCGAGTATTTGGTGCAGGACATCATCCGTGCCTATGAAAAGGCAGAACACAAACCGCATACGGAAAAATA
>USQE01000175.1 GCA_900556675.1 uncultured Collinsella sp. | reverse complement strand
CATCTGCGGCTGCGCCCACTCGGTGGCCTATGCCGAGGCCGTTGAGCGCGCCCAGGGCATTCATGTCCCGCCGCGCGCCCAGTACATCCGCGCCATCATGCTCGAGGTCGAACGCCTGCACTCGCATCTGCTCAACATTGGCCTGGCATCGCACTACACGGGCTTCGACTCCGGCTTCCAGCAGTTCTTCCGCGTCCGCGAGAAGTCCATGGACCTGGCCGAGAAGCTCTCCGGTCACCGCAAGACCTACGGCCTCAACGTGATCGGCGGCGTGCGTCGCGACATTTTGGCCGAGCAGAAGCTCTCCACGCTCACGACCATCCACCAGCTGCGCTCCGAGGTTCAGGAACTCGTCGACATGCTGCTCTCCACGCCCAACTTTATTGAGCGCACGAGCGGCATCGGCATTCTGGACCGCAAGATCGCTCGCGACTTCTCGCCGGTCGGCCCGCTCATGCGCGGCTCGGGTTATGCCCGTGACGTGCGCTTTGACCATCCCTTCGATGGCTACGCCGATCCGGATGTCCAAAAGATGCATGCCGCCACGGCCGACACCTGCGATGCCTTCGGCCGTACCGCCGTTCGCATCCAGGAGGTCTACGATTCGATTGACATGATCGAGACCATGCTCGAGAACTGCCCGTCGGGCCCCATCCTCACCACGGATTGGGAGTACACCCCGCACAAGTACGCTATCGGCGCCACCGAGGCGCCGCGCGGCGAGGACGTGCACTGGGCGATGCTCGGCAACAACCAGAAGTGCTACCGCTGGCGCGCCAAGGCCGCCACGTACAGCAACTGGCCGGTCCTGCGCTACATGTTCCGCGGCAACACCGTGGGCGACGCGGCGCTGATCGTCGGCTCGCTCGACCCGTGCTACTCCTGCACCGACCGCGTGACGGTGACCGATGTCGCCGCCAAGCGCGACCACGTGCTCGACAAGGAGCAGTTCGAGAACGTCTGGCGCGACAAGTCGCCGCTTGCGGGCGAGGGCACCATGGCCGCTCCGCTCGATGAGGAGGCGCTCTAATATGCTGAAGCTTTGGAAGGTTAACGCCAAGGCCGGCGACGCGACGGTCAAGTACCCGTTTGCGCCGTTCCCCACCAACAAGGACATGCGCGGCAAGCCCGAGCACAATGCCGAGCTCTGCATCGCCTGCGGTGCCTGCGGCGTGGCGTGCCCGGCCGATGCCATTCGCATGGACACCGACCTTGCGGCCGATACCATCACCTGGTCGATCGACTACGGTCGCTGCATCTTTTGCGGCCGTTGCGAGGAAGCCTGCCCCATGGAGGCCATCAAGCTCACCGAGGAGTTTGAGCTGGCCGTCATGAGCAAGGACGACCTCACCAGCAAGAGCGTCTACACGCTCGAGCACTGCTCGCGCTGCGGCAAGCCGTTCGCCCCGCACAAGGAGATCGACTACGCTAAGCGCCTGCTGCAAAAGGCCGGCGGCATGGAGGCCGAGCAGGCCGCCCGTACCGTCGGTATGTGCCAGGAGTGCAAGCGCGAGCTCGACGCCCTGCGCGCCGCCTCGGCCGTAAAGACCGGCAACGCGCACGGCATGGCTGCCAATGAGACGCTTGCGTCCGGTGAGCCCCAGGGCCCCGGCATGGAGTATCTGGGCGGCCACGGTGTGAACCCGGAGTATATCGACCGCGAGCTCAACCCCGATGCGCCCGAGATTCCCGCCGGTCCGGCGCCGGTCGAGGGCATCATCATGGATTTTGAAACGAAGGAGGAGTAACCATGGCCGAACCCACGCTTTTGCCCGAGCGGCTTCAGTACCGCCCGACCAAGATCGAGCTCGACGAGAGCATCGAGAAGGCCAAGGCGACCCTTCTTAAGAAGATCAAGCGCTCGGTGTACGTCTACCGTGTCGACTGCGGCGGCTGCAACGGCTGCGAGATCGAGATCTTCGGTTCCATCACGCCCGTCTTTGACGTCGAGCGCTTTGGCATCAAGGTCGTGCCTTCGCCCCGTCACGCCGATGTGCTGCTGTACACCGGCGCCGTGACGCGTGCCATGCGCATGCCGGCCCTGCGCGCCTTTGAGGCCGCACCCGATCCCAAGATCGTGGTGTCCTATGGCGCATGCGGCTGCACCGGCGGCATTTTCTACGACAACTACTGCGTCTGGGGCGGCACGGACAAGATTCTGCCGGTCGATGTCTACATTCCCGGCTGCCCGCCCAGCCCCGCGCAGACCGTCTACGGCTTTGCCATGGCACTTGGCCTGCTGGACCAAAAGCTCCATGCCGAGACCACGGTGGAGGCTGCCGGCGAGCAGGCCGATATTCTGCACCCCGGCGTGCCGTACAAGCTGCGCGTTGCCATCGAGCGCGAGGCTCGTGCCATGAGCGGCTACCGTTACGGCCGCGACCTGGCCAACGAGTTTATGGACACGCTCGAGGGCGCGCCCAAGGGCGATATCCGCGGTGCCATGGCGCTGCTCATCGACAAGCAGGACGATCCGCGCCGCGTCGAGGTGTACTCGGCGCTGCAGGATCTGGTGCTGGCCGGAGGTCGCTAGATGGAGCTCACGGACCGCTCTGGTTACTTTGCGGGCCCCGGCATGCTCGGCGGCTCCTTTGGCGATGCCTCGCGCGCAAGCGACGAGGCCGCCGAGGGCGTCGCCGACCCCTGTCTGGGCCATACGCCCGACCAGGTGGTCTTCTATGAGCTCACGCGTAAGTTTGTGGAGACCGAGGAAGACGTTCCCCAGGAGGCCTGCGACGTGCTGTACTACACGCTCGCCGTGGGCCACCACACCGGCGTGCTCGACTGCTTTGAGCCGCGCCTGTCGGTGCCGGTGAACGTGTTCTATTCGCTCGTCGACGCGCTGCCGGAGGGGGAGGCCAAGACCAAGTTCGAGGCCATCCGCTCCTTTGGCGAGTGCCAGCTCGACAAGGCGGCGGTGCCGTCGCTGCTCGAGGCCTGCGACACGCTGCTCGACGATCGCGGTTTTCGCGGTTCGGCCAAGGCCGGCATCTCGGTGTTCGATGACGACTTTGGCCTGCATGCCCAGCAGGTCGCGTTCTTAATGAAGTTTCGCGATCTGGTTGAGCGCGTGCGCGATGTGTCGGGCGTGTATCTGACGGGGAGGCTACAGTAATGGGTCGCGTTGTGGATGGCCGTGTGAACGGCGCCCCGTTTGCGGGCATTGTGCTCACGGCGGGAAGCGTGCTGCGCGCCGACGATGCCGCCGGCCCCGTGCTCTCCAAAAAGATGGAGGACACGCCCATCGCCGGTTGGTACACCATCGACGGTGGGCAAACGCCCGAGGACGACATCATCGAGGTCAAGCGCGAGCGTCCGCCGCGCCTGGTGTTGGTCGATGCCGCCGACATGGCGCTGCCCGTCGGCGCCATCCGCTTGCTCGACAAACGTGATGTGGCCCGCAAGTCGATGTTCACCACGCATTCGCTCCCTTTGTCGATTCTGATCGAAGAGATTGAGCAATCGTGCGAAGATATCGTCTTCATAGGGATTCAGCCGGGCGATACGGAGTTCTATAACCCCATGTCCCCGGAGGTCTTTGAGGCCGTCGACGCCGTGTACGACGCCGTGGCCGCCAACGACTTTTCCCACTTTGTCCGCTTGGGGCAGGAGCTGTAACAGCGCTTGCCCCTGCTGATTAGGAAAGAAGTGATTGACATG
>USQE01000174.1 GCA_900556675.1 uncultured Collinsella sp. | reverse complement strand
CGCCGCCGGCTCGACGGGGGCATCGGTAGTAATGACCGCGATCATGGTGGCCATATTAGGCATGATCATGCCCGAGCCCTTGCACATACCGCCCACCGTATAGGCATTGCCTGCGTGCCCCGCAGCCTCACTGCGATAGCGAACGGCATACTCCTTGGAATGTGTATCAGTCGTCATGATAGCGCGGGCGGCATCGGCGCCACCATGAGCGGAGAGCGCCTCGAAGGCGGACGGAACGGCCGTCTCAAACGTGTCGATCGGCAGAATCTGTCCGATCACGCCTGTGGATGCAACTAGGATCTGCTGGGGTTCACAGCCGATGACCTGCGACGCGATGTTGCATGTCTCGCGCGCACAGGCTAGGCCGGTCTCGCCCGTGGCGGCGTTCGCGTTGCCGGAGTTGATTGAAACACCGGCGATGATGCCATAGCCCTTGTCCGCACCGCCCAGGTTGGCACGGCTCACCTGCACGGGCGCCGCGCAAAAGCGGTTGGTCGTAAACACGCCGGCACCTGGACAGGGCTTATCGGGCACGACGAGTGCATAGTCCAAGCGCTCGGGATTCTTCCGGAATCCCGCATGGATACCTGCAGCCTTAAAGCCGGCCGCTGCCGTAACGCCGCCCTCGACGGCGCGAATCTTGATATCAATCAGGTCGGTATTCATCGTCCCTACGACTCCTTATATCAAATAAAAAAGCGGGCATCGGCTGGCACGCCATACCGGTCGCAATTAGTAGACCAGCTTAAAAGTGGCGCCCAACTCGATACCCGACTACCAAATCGTTAACAATCGAATGTGCTACACCGGGCACGCCACTGTGGGCAAGCCTCGTCGCTCGTCAAAGCCAAAAACGATGTTGGCGCACTGGACCGCCTGGCCCGCAGCACCCTTGCACAAATTGTCGATAGCGCCCGTCGCCACCAGCACGCCCGCACGCTTGTTGAGCGCAAGGCCGATCTGGGCGGCGTTGGTGCCGACGACCGAAGCCGTCTTGGGCTGCTGGCCGGCATCGAGCACGCGCACAAAACTGCGTCCGGCGTAAAACTTCTTGTAATGGTCGACGACGTCCTCAAGGGCCAACGCGTCGAGAGCCTGCGGCGCGAGCGGCATCGTCACCGTGGAAAGCAGGCCGCGCTTGAGCGGTGCCAAGTGCGGAGTAAAGACGACGCGATCGGTCAGGTCCAGGATCTGCTCAATCTCGGGCGTATGGCGATGTTTGCCTACGCCATAGGCCTCCAGGTTCTCGTCCGCGCTACAAAAATGGGTGCGAGCGTTGCAGGACTTACCGGCGCCCGTCACGCCACTAATGGCATCGACGATTACGGGGCCGTTCTCTGCCACCCAGCCCGCACGCAAGGCAGGAGCGGCAGCAAGGCTCGTTGCGGTGGGATAGCAACCGGCGCAGGCGACCAGCACGGGTTTGCCGTCGGCATGGTCGGATGCGGCGGTCTCCAAGTCCCGGCAGAATAGCTCGGGCAGGCCAAAGGCACGGGTCTTGAGCAGCTCGGGGCTCGTATGCTCGGCGGCATACCACGTCTCAAAGACGGACGCGTCGTTCAGGCGGTAGTCGGCCGAAAGATCAAAGCAGGAGACGCCCGATGCAAGCAGCGCGGGCACCTGTGCCATGGCAGCCGTGTGCGGCACGGCAAGAAAAACCGCATCGCAGCTCTTGAGCTCGGGGGCGTCATGCGTGGTGAAAACCAGATCGCTCACGCCAGCAAAGCTCGGATACACCGCGGACAGCGGCTGGCCGGCATCGGCGTTGGACGTAATGGCAACAAGTTCAAACTCGGGATGGCCGAGTACGAGGCGAATGAGCTCGGCTCCGGCATATCCAGCCGCGCCGACGATTCCAACCTTCAAAGACATATCAGACTCCTTGTCTGCGATTTATGCACCGATGCGCATTTCGCAGCGGTCGTTATGAAGTGGGTTGAAACTTTAGCACCAAAAGATGCATTTATACGTAAATAGCTTGCATGTTCATGCATTGAAACATTCCCGACACATTCACTTGAAGGAATTGACAAATAGAGCGGGCCCCGTATTGACCGGCACTCCTTACGGCGCCGGGCAACACGGGACCCGCCCATGCGAAAACTAAGTTGTTAGGATGAGCCAGCTGGCTAGAGCTCGACCGGCACCCATTCGTCGTGATTGCAGATAAAAGCCTCGGGATCCTCAACGCTAAAGAAGACGAGCGCGGGGTCGTTAGGCCCCTCATAGTGCTCGCTCAAGCGCTCAAGATGTTTCCATCCGGCCTCGCGCATTTCGCTCGAAGCCCGGTCTTCCAGCCCTGCACGCCCGCGCAGGATCAACCAACCATGGCCCGGCCACCAACTCGTGGCCTCAAAGCGCTGGTTTTGCAGCAGCTCCTGCCACACATCTTTGGTGCGCGCTGTCACAAACCACAGCTTGCCGTCCTGAATCTGCGCAAACGAGAACGGACGCACATGCGGCTGCCCGCCCACGCTCGTCGCCAGATACCACGCCGGCACCGACGTCAGATACTCCAACACCGTATTCAATCCGTCCATGTGTCCTCCTGACGCCTGACCAGTCTTTTTGGAATGGGTAGCCAATTTGGGAAATTAGAGCTCGAGGCGCTCTTCGCTGCCGTCGATATCGCAGAACCGTGCGGCGATGTTGCGGACCGAGAAGAATGCAAGGCGGCCGTCGTTGGCACTATCGTGTTGCTCGCCAATGCCCACCATGTGCCTAAAGCCCGCCTGACGCACCTTGTCGCTCACGACTGCATCATCATCGAGCGCGGCCTCACCGGTTAACACGATCCAGCACTCCCCCGGCTTCCAGCCCGATACCTCAAACTTGGGATTCGCGCTCAACTCCGCCCACACGTCCTTGTCGCGCGACGTGCAAAACCACAGTTTGTCGTCATCGACCATGGCAAACGAAAACGGCCTCACGCGGGGCTGATGCCCGTCGCTCACATCGGTCGTGGCAAGATACCACGCCGGAATGCGTCTGAGATACGAGCAAGCGCGCTCGAGCTGAGCCGTGCGATCGATGTCGGTCATAGAGACCCCTTTCTTGCGCTCGAATCGAGCTTAGACGAGTTGAAGATTGATAACGACAACGCATGTCACCAGCAGCGCCATCGCCACCGCGGCCAGTGCATCCCCGCGGCCAAACGTAAGCGCATGCAGACGCGTGCGTCCCTGTTCGCCGTGATAGCAGCGCGCATCCATGGCGGCCGAAAGCGTCTCGGCATGACGAAACACGCCGGTGAACAGCGGAATCGCCACACTGCCGAGCATGCGCACACCGCCGAGCGGACCGCCCGTCACGCGCGCGCCGCGACTTGCCTGTGCATCGGCCGTCTGTTTCATCTCGGTGGCAAATTGCGGCATAAACCGCAGCGCGATACCCATAATCATGCCGAGCTCGTGCGCCGGAAGCCCCACGCGCGCAAATGGTGCGAGCAGACGTTCAAAGCCCGCGGTGAGGTCGAGCGTCGGCGTGGTGAGTGTAATGGCGCTCATGCCGGCCATCATCAACGTCAGGCGGCACGCCACAAACGCCGCAGAACGCAGCGAGCCCTCGCTCACCTGCAAAAAGCCAAGCTGCCACAGGATGCGGCCACTCTGGTCGGAAAACAGGTTGAGCCCCGCGACCACCACGACAATCGCCAGCAATG
>USQE01000173.1 GCA_900556675.1 uncultured Collinsella sp. | reverse complement strand
GCGAGCAGCAGCGAGGGGTCGTCAGGAACAAGGGACGAAGAAGGATAGAGCTTAAGACCGCGCTCCTCAAAGAAGTTGAGGAACTTGGAGCGAATCTCGGCCGTAGTCATTGACGGGTAGTCAGCACTCATAGAGGGAATCTCCTCGGTTTCACATCGAAACAGTTCAAACGTAACGATATTACCATCCCACCGCGCCTGTGCAAAAAAGAGGGCCGACATAAAGCCGACCCTACAGCGAAAGTGCACGTTATTTAGGAGTATGCGATGCTTTGAAAAAGGCTACTGTATAATTACATATAAGATTCACCCGGAAGGAGCGATCGATGAAAAGCAAACGATTTGTCCTGAATGCACTTCTGGTTGTAGCACTTTTAGCGCTTTTGGCTTTCTCCTGCTGGTACGCAAACCAACCAGCATTTGGCTACGTATTGTATGCAGTAATGTCCGGCGATAAAGCCTATTACACTCTACGCGCAATTGACGTTCTCTTTTTCTATGTAGCCGGCCCCTTATCAATCGCTTTGCTCGCGTTTCTTGTCATTTACAACTTCAAGAAACGCTAGCGGTGCCTATTTGGAATCCGAATCGTCCATGGAGCCGTCGATGCCGGTTTTGGTATCGTCGTCCGAGTTGGAGTCATCGTCCTTGGCGAAGGGATTCTTGAAAAAGCTCGTCGCATCGGGCTGCAGGCCCGAGAGCTTGATCCAGGGATTCTCGAGCTCGGGCTTGGGCATCGCCTGGGCCTCGGGCGCGGTCTCGTTGCCGATGAGCTCGGACTCGTAAATGAACGTATCGTCTCCAAGCGCGTCGTAGGCGGCGACCGGGTTGCCCTCGGCATCGCGATATGGCGTGCCCTTAAATACAGCGCCGTCGTATGCCACGAGCTGGCGACCGGTCTCGTTCTCAAAGTAGTAGACGAAAATGCCCTTGAGGGCCGCGCACAGCGGAATGGCGATGACCATGCCGATGGGACCCATAAGTGCCGAACCAATAACGAGGGCCGTCAGGCTCATGATGGGATGCACCTGCACCGAACTCTGCATGACCTTGGGGGAAATGACGTTATCGGTGACGTTTTGAGCCACCATGGTCACAACGAGCGTCCACAACGCCAGCATGGGGCTGAACATAAAGCCGAGCACCGTGGCGATCGCCGCGCTTACCCAGGGACCGACAACCGGGACCAAGTGCATGATGCCGGTAAAGATGGCCATGAGTGCCGCGTAGGGATGGCCAATGAGCGTAAAGCCGATAAAGGCGAGGATGCCACCGCAGATGGACGTCACGACCATGCCGCGCATATAACCGCCGACCGAGCGCGAAAGAATCGCGACCATAAAGCGGTACGAGGTCTCTTTTTCCTGTCCGATGATGGTACAGACCTCGTGGTGCATACGGGGATAATCGCAGGCAAGCCAGTAGGCAAGCACCAAACCCAGGAAGATTACGAACAGCTGCGAGGCCGTGTTGGTGATCAGCGGGAACACGCCGCGACCGAGCTCAGCGGCGATTTGCGATACGTACTTGGACGCCACAGTAACCAGCGAGGACAGATTATCGTCCAAGTACTCCTTGAGCGGCGTGTTGTTGAGCGTCTTAGCGTGCGAAATCATCTCGTTGAGATCACCGCCCGCAACGCGAAGCTGCTCAGGCAGACGGCTCAGGACTTCCATAATCTGACCGAGCAAAATAGGGGACAGGATGCAGACGACGCCGACGAGCACTGCCACAACCACGATCAGCGCGATGAGCGAACCGATGCCACGACCGACGCCGTGATGCTCGAGCCAGTTAGTGATCGGCGACATCACAAAAGCGATGATGGAACCGACAGCGAGAAACTCGATAACCGGCGCCAAGATACCCATAAGGTTAAAGATGACGGCGGCGATGACAATGCAGCCGACGACAGCCCAAATGCGAAGCGTCAGAATACGAGTATCGCGCAGCGTGCGGTCGGTTTGTTGGGGGTGCTCAATCATGAACGAACCATCACTCCGTCGGGGTCGATCTTGTCCTGTATCTTCTTAAGGGTACGGCGCAGCAGGCGCGAAACCTGCACCTGCGAGATACCCAACTTCTTAGCGATCTCGATCTGGGTCATGCCCTTCACAAAGCGCAGCTCGATAACCTCACGCTCACGCGGCGAGAAATCGCGGATGGCTTCCTCGATCACCAGGCGGTCATCGGTAAAATCGAGCTCGTTGTCGTCATCGGCATAGCGGTCGAGAATCGAGGGGGCATCATCGGAATCGGACGCGCCAGGAGCCTCGATGGGCACCGAGGTATAGGCCGAAGACGATTCCATGGCCTCCAGCACCTCGTCGACGGTCACACCCAGGTACTCAGCGATTTCTTCAACCTTAGGCGAGCGCTGCAGCTCGTTAGTGAGCTTGTCGGTAGCTTGGTTAACCTTGGCAGAAAGCTCCTGCAAACGGCGCGGCACGCGCACGCTCCAGCCCTTATCACGGAAGTGACGCTTAATCTCGCCCAGGATGGTAGGTGTGGCAAAAGTCGTGAACTCGAGTCCGCGCTCGGGGTCAAAGCGGTCGATAGCCTTGAGCAAACCCAGATAGCCGACCTGCATGAGGTCGTCGAGCGGCTCGCCGCGGTTCTTAAATTTGTTGGCAAGAAACCTTACCAGGTTCATATGGGACATGACGAGCTGCTCACGTGCGTCCGGATCACCGGTCTCTTTGTAGCGACGAAACAGCTCGCGGGTTTTCTCCTTGTCCCAAGCGGTCTTACCGCTCCGGGAACGTTCGGTCATATTAGATATCCGCCTTGAGGTCGAGGGAAAGCGTCAGGGGCGCCGCAGTCTTTTCGTAGGAATCGCACACGCTCGCCAGAATGAGCTCGGCATACACGGCAGCCTGGTCATCCTCATCGACAGTCGCCTGATCGCCAAAGGTAAAGGTCATGCCCACGTGAGATTCGTCGACATCGAATTTAATCGAGATATCGTCAGAATCAACAGCCGTGCAGCCAAAGATGAAGGCTTCCTCGGCAGCCATACGGATGTCCTCGATGCGATCGACGGACATGGAGCACAGGGCACCAACGTTGGCAGCCGTCATACGAACGAGACGTGCCAGACGCGGATCCCCGGCAACAGTCAGCGTGATGGGGCAAGTTGCTTCGCTACTCATCGCAGGACTCCTCGGAGGTCTCGGCGGGCGTGTAGGTGTAATACTGGGCTGCTTTAGCAGCAGTCTTCTGTGCATCATCGTCACCAGCAGTGACATCGTCCCCGGCTTCGCCAATCAGGACACGCTCGGTCGGCTGCTCGGCTTCGGCGGCAGTGGAAAGCTTGCGCTCGGCGTCAGCCGCGGGGGCCTTCACCTTGTTAAAGAGTTTCTGCACGGCACCGGCCGCAGAATCGGTCACGCTCGACACAGCGTTGCTGGCCTCGGCCATGCTACCCGTAACCTCGGAAATGTCGCGAACGACTGCCTCAACTTCGACAAGGTTGGAGGTAAGGGCATCAACTGCCGTCTTGCTCGACTTAAGCAACGGCTCCATCTGGGCAAGTGCCGGCGTAAGCTCGTCGACAGCGCCGTCGAGTTTTGCCACCACGGGCTGAGCCTCGGCGATGGTGTTATTGAGATCGTTTACGGTCTTGTCGAGCGAATCAACGACGGTGCGGGTCTTACGCAGCGTGAG
>USQE01000172.1 GCA_900556675.1 uncultured Collinsella sp. | reverse complement strand
CCTTATCTCGAGACGAGTGAGTGGGGCTGGCAGCTCGATCCCATTGGCCTGAGGGTTACCCTTAACCAGATGTATGACCGCTATGGGCTGCCCCTGTATATCGCCGAGAACGGCCTCGGTACATCTGATGTAGTCGAGGAGGATGGCAGCATCCACGACGAGTATCGAATCGATTATTTGCGCCAGCACATAAAGTGCCTTAAGGAAGCAGTGATCGATGGCGTTGACGTGCGCGGATACATGATCTGGGGATTCATTGACCTTGTTGCCTGCGGTCCTCTTACGATGGACAAGCGCTACGGGCTTATCTATGTCGATCTGGATAATTGCGGCAACGGCACTGCGGAGCGCTCGCGTAAAGACTCTTTCTATTGGTATCAGAAATGTATCGCCACTAATGGCGAGGATCTTGGGTAGGAGTGATTGTCGTGGCAGACAAGAAGGAACTGGCCGCTCGTGTCCTCGAGCTCGTGGGCGGCGCCGATAACGTTGTTATGGCAACGCACTGCATTACAAGGCTCAGATTCAACCTGAAGGACGATAGCAAGGCAGACCTGGAGGCCCTTAAGACGCTTGACGGCGCCTTGGGCGCGCAGGTTAAAGACGGGCAGTGGCAGGTTATCATCGGCGCCAGCGTGGGGTCGGTATATGACGAATTGGAGCCCATGCTAGGTGACAGGATGGGTGGCGAGGTCTCCGCCGACGCCGAGCAGCCTGAGCTCCAAAAAGGTTCGGCTCGCGTATTCGATATCATCACCGGCATCTTCTCCGCTATCATTCCCGCACTGGTGGCGGGAGGCATCGTAAAGGGCATCCTGGCTGCTATCGCGGCTTTTGGAATCGACACGGGTGCCGGCGACTTTGCGATATTCAATATGATTTCGGATATCCCGTTCTACTTCTTGCCGTTTTTGCTGGCAATGTCTACAGCTGATAAGTTCCGGGTCAACCGTTCGCTTGCGCTTTGTGTTGCCGGATCGCTGATGTACCCGACCATTGTCAACGCTGTCGGTACGGGCGAGACGCCCCTTGCGCTGTTCGGTTTTGCGGTGCCGATTTTTAGCTACGCCGATTCCGTGTTCCCGGTTATCTTTGGCGTCATTGGCTTGTCTTTTGTATATCGCGCAATCGACAAAGTCGTGCCGGATCTTTTTAAGCTCGTTGTCGTTCCGGCGCTCTCCCTTGCTATCGTGATTCCCGTCAACCTGTTTGTGCTCGCTCCGATTGGTGCCTGGTGCGGTCTTGGTCTTGCCAACGGTATCGTTTGGCTATTCTCGACGTTAGGTCCCGTTGCCGGTTTTCTGCTGGGCTTCTTTATGCCGCTTATCGTGCTCTTCGGCATGCATCAGTCAACGAGCCCTATCCAGATTTCCAATATCGCAACGCTTGGGTATGACTATCTGCTCCCGATCTCTTTCTGCCATAACCTCGCCGAAAGCGGTGCGTCTTTTGGTGCAGCCCTGCGCATGACCGACGAAAAGCTCAAGTCCGCTGCAATGACGTGCGCCTTCTCAGCATTTATGGGAATTTCCGAGCCCGCCTTGTTTACCGTTCAGGTTCCTAACAGGACTCCGCTTATCGCTGCGATGATCGCGGATGGCATTGGCGGTGCGCTTACCGTTGTTCTCGGCGCAAAGTGCTTCGGCTTTGTTATGCCCGGCATTACCTCGTTGCCCGTTTATGCCGATCCAAGCGGCAATCCCATGAACCTGATCATGATTGTCGTCTGCATCGCTTTGACTTGGGCTATCTCTGCGGCGCTCTCGTTTGCGCTCTATGGTCGTTTCGACAAAAAGTAACGACGTTTTGAGATAGACAATATTAATCGGCCGCTCGCCGGGGAATCGTTCTGCGACGCCCCGGCGAGCGGCATTTTATTGGTGGGGCGTGTGTGCCGCCAGCGGCGGCATGCCGCCTCGCCGCGCTAGTTGCGCCTGCCGCCGCCGTTGGCACCCTGGCGGCCCTGTGCCGCGCGATTGCGACCGGCAGTGTTCTGCGCGCGCGACATGCCGCCGTGGCCCTTGCTGCCTTTGGGTCCCTTGCCGGCGGCGCCACCGTGGGCCTTACCGCCCTTCTTGCCAGTGCCGTGTCCGCCGCCGGCAGACGTCTCGCCCGGGCGTGGCGGCACGGGGCGAATCAGGCAATGCTTGGTGTAGCCGATCAGGTCGCGACGGCCAGCCTTTTCCAGTGCCTCGCGTACCAGCTTGTAGTTCTCGGGCTTGCGATACTGGATGAGCGCGCGTTGCATGGCCTTCTCATGCGGGTCGCGCGCCACATAGATCGGTTTCATGGTGCGCGGGTCCACGCCGGTGTAGTACATGCAGGTCGACATAGTGGACGGTGTGGGGTAGAAGTCCTGCACCTGCTCGGGCATGTAGCCCATGTCGCGCACGGCCTCGGCAAGGTCCACGGCTTCCTTCATGGTCGATCCGGGGTGGCTCGAGATCAGATACGGCACCACGTACTGCTTGAGTCCGTATTCGCGGTTCAAGCGTTCAAATTTACGGCAGAACGCGTCGTAGACGGCTCGGCTCGGCTTGCCCATCACACTCAGCACCGCATCGCTCACGTGCTCGGGTGCCACGCGGAGCTGGCCCGAGACATGATGCTCCAGTAGCTCGCGCAAAAACTCGTCCGAGGCATCGGCCATGGTGTAGTCAAAACGGATGCCGCTGCGGACGAAGACCTTTTTGACGCCCGGCAGCTGGCGCAGGTCGCGCAGCAGCTGCGTGTAGCCGCTTTCGTCGACCACCATGTTCTTGCATACGCTCGGCCACAGGCAGCGCTTGTTCTTGCACACGCCGTGCTTGAGCTGTTTGTCGCAGGCAGGGCGGCTAAAGTTGGCCGTCGGTCCGCCCACGTCGTTGATGTAGCCCTTAAACTCGGGATCGCGCGTGAGCAGCTCGGCCTCGCGCATGATCGAGTCGTGGCTGCGCATCTGCAACACGCGGCCCTGGTGGAAGGTAAGGGCGCAAAACGAGCACTCGCCAAAACAGCCGCGGTTGGAGCTAATGGAAAACTTGATCTCGGCAAAGGCCGGCACGCCGCCCGCCGCGTCGTAGTCGGGATGCCAATCGCGTGCGTAGGGGAGTTCGGCAACCTCGTCCATCTCGTCGGTGGTGAGTGTTGCCGACGGCGGGTTCTGCACCACGTACACGCTGTTGGGATATGGCTCTACCAAGCGATGGCCGGTGATAGGGTCCATATTTTGCTGCTGCACGTTAAAGCTGCGGGCGTAGTTGAGCTTGTCAGCGGCAAGGTCGTCCCAGCTGGGCAGCAGGTCGTAGTCGTAGACCTCGTCGAGCGAACCCGTGCGGTAAACGGTGCCGTTGATATAGGTGATCTGATCGACGGGCAGCCCCGCGTCGAGCGCGTCGGCGATCTCGACAATCGCGTGCTCGCCCATGCCGTAGATGAGGATGTCGGCGCCCGAGTCGAGCAGTACCGAGCGCTTGAGCTTGTCCTGCCAGTAGTCGTAGTGGGCCAGGCGACGCAGGCTTGCCTCGATGCCACCGATAATGATGGGGGCGTCCTTAAACGTCTGGCGGATGAGGTTGCCGTAGACCGTGACGGCTCGGTTGGGACGGCGCCCCTCCTCGCCACCGGGGGTATAGGCGTCGGTGTGGCGGCGGTGCTTGGTCACCGAATAGTGGTTGACCATGGAGTCCATATTGCCGCCGGAGACCAGAAACCCCAGCC
>USQE01000171.1 GCA_900556675.1 uncultured Collinsella sp. | reverse complement strand
TTTGTGTTGCAGGGAGGGAAGGCATGAACCCCACGGTTGTGATTCCAACATATTGGGCAGACGACGAGGCCCATGCAAACGCTCCCGGCGTCTATGACCACTCGACGAAGCTCAACGCCACCAATCCCGAGCTCGACCGCTGCCTGGCCTCGCTCGAGCAGGTGCGCGACATTCCGAGGATTATCCTTTTGGTGGTCTGTCCCATCTCGGCCACGGCTGATGTGTCGAAGCGTGTCCACGAAATCGTCGACGCGCACCCTACGCTCAAGGTCACCGTGGTTACCAACACCCAGGCATCGCGTATCGCCGACCGTGTGGCGCAGATTGCTCCCAAGGGCTCGGGCGAGTGCGTGAGTCTGCGCGGATACGGCGCCATTCGCAATATGGGGCTTGCCTGCGCTGCGGTGCTCGGCCACGATGCCGTTGTCTTTTTGGATGACGACGAGACCGTTATCGATGCCGACTTTATGAAGCGCGCGACCTATGCACTGGGCCAGCAGACGCGTCAAGGCCTGCCGATTTTGGTTAAGAGCGGTTACTTTTACGATCGAGACGGATCGCCGTTGGCGCCCACAGACAAGGTGGGCATTTGCCATCGTTGGTGGACCAAACGCATCGAGTTTAATCGCTGGATGAAAAAGGCGCTCTCGGGCACCCGTATTTCGCGTTCAAACTACGTGTGCGGCGGCCTTGTGGCGCTTCATGCCCGCGCCTTTACCCGTGTGGCGTTTGACCCGTTTATCACCCGAGGCGAGGACCTAGATTACCTCTTTAATATGCGCATGTTTGGCTACGACGTGTGGTTTGACAACGAGTGGGTCGTTCGTCACCTGCCGCCCGAGTCCGAGAAGCGCTCGCCGCGCTTTATGCAGGATGTGTACCGTTGGTACTACGAGCGTGCCAAGCTGACGTTTGCCGCGCACCAGCAGGAGCTCGTTCCCGTCACGGCCGCGTCGCTCATGCCCTATCCGGGCCCGTGGATTTCGCGCGAGCTCGACGACCGCGTGCGCAAAACCGCCATGGTCCGCAGCATGTTTACCCGCGAGCACGAGGGATACCTGCGCATTTGGCGTCACGGTATTGACGAAGCCAAGACCTACGCGCGCCAAAACACCGCAAGCTACCTGCGTTTCCAGAGCTTCTGGCCCAAGATCATGGACGGGCTCTGGCGCGACGCACAACTGACCAGCATCCTGGAGGGGACTGAATGATCGACCGCCGCGCCCAGCGCGATAATTCAATATCAATCTTTCGCGTGATTGCCGTTGTCTGCGCCATTTGCGTGCTGGTGTACTTTATTTTTGCCCTGGCGACTGGAATCGAGCCGATCGCGACCGTGGTCGCCTGCGCACTGCTGTGCATCTTTCTGTGCATTTTTATCTATTTGACGCTCAATCCCGATTCGGTGCGTTCGCAGTACACCGAAGAGACGCTTTCGGTGGCCTCTGCCATGCTCGAGGACATCAAAGGCGGTCTGACGCAGGAGTCGGCGCGTCTGGTGTGCCAGCGCATTTTGCCCGAGACGCGTGCCATGACGGTTGCCATCACCGACGAGAGCAACGTGCTGGCCTGCGCGGGCGAGTTTGAGGAAAAGCTGCTGCCCGATTCGCCCATCCACACACTTGCCACGCGCTACGTCATCGAGCACGGTATCGTCCAGTCGTTCAACCGTGTGGTGGACGTGGTGGGTTCGGATGGCTCGCACAACTATGTTCCTGCCGGTATCATCGCTCCTATCAAGGTGGGCGACCGCACCGTCGGTACGCTCAAGTTCTACTACAAGACCCCGCGTGCCGTCGACCGCACTCAGTACGCGCTTGCCTCGGGTTTTGCCGAGATCCTGTCCACGCAGCTCGCCATCCACGAGCTCGAGGTGCAAAAGGAGCTCACGGCCCGTGCCGAGGTGCGTGCCCTGCAGGCGCAGATCAACCCGCATTTTCTGTTCAACACGCTCAACACCATCGCGTCGTTTACGCGTACCGATCCGCTGCGCGCCCGCGAGCTGCTGCGCGAGTTCTCCTCGTTCTATCGCGCTACACTCGACAATTCGGGCTCGCTCATTCCCGTGTCGCGCGAGGTCGCGCAGACCAAGCGCTACCTGACGTTTGAGAAGGCGCGCTTTGGCGAGGATCGCGTGCTGGCGACCTTCGACGTGTCCGAGGACGTCGAGGACACGCTGGTGCCGGCATTTGTAATTCAGCCAATCGTCGAGAATGCCGTGCGCCACGGTATGGGCGACGACGATGCACTGAGGATCGACGTGTCGGTCCACAGGGATGGCGAAGATGCGATTTTGATTGTGGTCGCCGATAACGGCGTGGGCATGGACGAAGGCACCGCTGCCAGACTGTTTGACGAACGCTCCGCCCGTCCCGACGCCAGCTCCCCGCAGGGCGGCGGCGCCGGTGTGGCCATGCACAATATTTCGGAGCGCATCCATCGCTTTTATGGACCGCACTCCTATACGCGCGTCGAATCGGCCCCGGGCAAGGGCACTAAAGTGCTCCTGCATCTCGATTTGTCGGAGAGCCTCTTCGACATTCAAGAGTAGAATGATAGGTTGCGGGTTTAACGCTAGTTGGCGGATGCCCGACGTAGTTAGTTGACGAAAGGTTTTATCCCTATGCTGCGTGCGATGATTGTGGATGATGAGGCCCCGGCCCGTTCGGAACTTCGCTTCTTGCTCGAGCAGACGGGCAAGATCGGCACGATCACAGAAGCGTCGAGCGTTCGCTCCGCCATCGAGATGCTTATGGAGAGCCGCGTCGATGTTGTGTTCCTCGATATCTCGATGCCTGGCGCTTCGGGTCTGCAACTTGCCGAGGCACTGCATAAGCTCAAGAATCCGCCGGCGATCGTATTCGTAACCGCGTACAGCGATCATGCGGTCGAGGCGTTTGATGTGGATGCCGTCGACTATCTGATGAAGCCGGTCGAGGAGGCTCGCCTGGATCGAGCGATCGATAAGGTTATGCAACGCGCCAAGCCTGTCACGGACAGCAAGGTGACCATCGAGCGCATCCCGGTGGAAAAGGGCGGCCGCAAGGTCCTCATCCCCGTGGACGACATTCGCTTTATCATGGCCAAGGATGATTACTCCTGTATTTATACGGTCGACGACCGCTTTTTGTCGACGACCTCGCTGGCGCAGTTCGAGGCCAAGCTCTGTGACTTTGGCTTCTTCCGCGTTCACCGCCGCTATATCGTCAACTTGGCGTGTGTCACCGACGTCGAGACGGTTCCCTCGGGCGCTATCCAGCTGGGCATTACGGGCGTCGACGAACGCGTACCGGTTTCGCGCCGTCGCGTCGTACCGCTCAAAAAGGCCCTGAGCCTCTAGTACACCGGCCCCGCAGCCCTGTAGACCAAAATCGTCTGCGGAGCCGTGGGGCTTTTTGCATGAATGCACCAAATCTTTTTGCGGAAGGGATCCCATGAACAGTGCAAGCGCCAAGCGTATCGACATTATCTCGGACACCCACGGCTATCTTTCGCCTGCGCTCTTGGACGAGCTTAAGGGTGCGGATCTGATTATCCACGCCGGTGACCTTACGTCGGAGATGGACTACGAGCACCTGCGCACCATCGCCCCCGTGCGAGCGGTGCTGGGTAATAACGACTACTACCGCGACTACGGCCCCGATGTGGACCGCTTGGCGCTCTTTACCTACGAAGGCCTCAAGTTCGCCGTAGCCCACTACCGTGAAGAC
>USQE01000170.1 GCA_900556675.1 uncultured Collinsella sp. | reverse complement strand
TCATAAGCGCCTGCTTGCCATAGATATGGTGGAACTTTGGGAAGCGGCGGTTTGGCACGCTAGAATAAACCAGTTGCATAAAGACCGCCCATCGTACGGGCAGTTGATGATAGGAAGTTTCCATGGCATTGCAGTTTACTGAGCGCGAGTTTATACCCGTGCTGCTCGGCGGCGATATCAACGCCTATTCGGTGGCGCGCGCCTTCTACGAGGAGTATCAGGTCAAGAGCCTGGTCTTTGGCAAGTATCAGACGGGTCCTGCATACCGCAGCCAGATTATCGACTATACGCCCAATGTGGATATCGACACCATGCCGGTCATGATCGAGACCGTCAACGGCATTGCACAGGCCAATCCCGATAAGAAGATTATCCTCATGGGCTGCGGCGATAACTACGTCGCGCTTGCCGCACAGGCTCAGGATGCCGGCCAGCTTGCCTCCAACGTCATCGCGCCCTATGCGCCCTACAGCATGCTCGAGCAGTGCCAGAAGAAGGAGATCTTCTACGAGCTGTGCGAGAAGCACGGTGTGCCCTATCCGCACACGTTTACCTTTACCATGGCGATGCTCAACGCCCAGGGCGAGGCTTCCGCCGAGGTGCTCGACCAGATCGACTTCCCTTTCCCGATGATTCTGAAGCCCTCTGACGGCATCATGTGGTGGGAGCACGAGTTCGAGGGCCAGAAGAAGGCCTACGAGATTGCCGATCGCGCCGAGCTGGAGCAGGTCATTCGCGATGTGTACGCCAGTGGCTACACCGATGACCTCATCTTGCAGGACCGCGTGCCCGGCAACGACGAGTACATGCGCGTGCTTACCAGCTATTCCGACCGCAACGGCAAGGTTCGCATGATGTGCCTGGGCCACGTGCTGCTCGAGGAGCACCAGCCTCACGGCGTCGGCAACCATGCATGCATCATTACCGAGCCTAACGACGAGCTCATGGGCGGCGTGCGCAAGTTGCTCGAGGACCTTAAGTTTACGGGCTTCTCCAACTTCGACGTCAAGTACGACCAGCGCGATGGTTCGTTTAAGTTCTTTGACTTCAACACGCGTCAGGGCCGCAGTAACTACTACGTCACCAACAGCGGCTTTAACGTTGCCAAGTACGTGGTGGATGAGTACGTGTACAACCGCCCGTTTGAGCCTGAGTTTGTGACGGCGCAAGACGAGGCGCTGTGGATGGTCGTCCCCATGGGCGTCGTTGACAAGTATGTCAAGGACCCCGAGCTGCGTGCGAAGGCGCATCGTCTGGCCAAGGAGGGCAAGGCTGCCGATCCCTCGTTTATGAAGGGTGATTTTGTCTTTAACCGCTGGTTGCGCATGTGGCACACCAAGCTGCGTCACTTTAAGCTGTTCAAGACGTATTACAAGTAGATGAGCGCGGCGCCCGCCCGGTTTGCATCGGACGGGCGCGGGCATGATACGAGCAATTGCATGGGCGTCACCAAGGAGGCGGCGATGGAAAAGCTGGGAGTTATCGGCGGCATGGGCGCCGAGGCCACGTCGTATTACTACGACCAGGTCGTGCGTCATACGGCTGCTACCTGTGATCAGGAGCATATCGACATGGTGGTACTTTCCAAGTCGACCATGCCCGACCGTACGCTGGCCATCAAGACCGGCGAGCATGCCGAGCTGCTGGCGACCATGAAGGAATGTGCACGGGCGCTCGAGGGGCTGGGCTGTGCTCATATCGCCATTCCCTGCAACACATCGCACTACTTCTACGACCAGATTCAGTCGTTTACCAAGGTGCCGATTATCCACATGCCGCGCGAGTCGGTGCGCTATGCCCTGGCAGGCGCGGTGATGGGGGAGTGCGAGTTCGATCCCAACCTGAGCATGCCGTCCGAGCCGGTGCGCAAGATCGGCATCATGGGCACCGACGGCACCGTGGGTGCAGGCGTCTATGGGCGCGAGTGCGAGGCCGCGGGCGTCGAGGTCGTCTATCCCAGCGAGAAGCGCCAGGCCGACGTGATGTCGCTGATTTATGATGACGTGAAGGCCGGACGCGAGCCCGATATGGACAAGTTTGACCGCGTGATGTGGGAGTTCGCCCGCAGTGGCTGCGACCGCGTCATTCTGGCCTGCACCGAGCTCTCGGTGCTGAAAAAGTACCGAGAGATGCCCGAGATTACCCTTGACGCCATGGACGTCCTGGTGCGCGAATCCATCATCCGCAGCGGCGTCCCCTACCGCCTGTAGCCCTCGGCCTGCCAAAAAGGGACAGGTTTATTTTGGTAGGTTTTATCTGGGAAAACAGTAAGGCCTCGGCTCGTTTGATGCGAGCCGGGGCCTTTTGCATTTGTCGGTTGCCGGGGGCGATGGGTTAAAACAGGAAGCCGAGGACGATGAGGGCAATGCTGACAATAAGTATGGCAATGTCCAGGCTCTTGATGGGGTAGCGCTTGTACGAGCTCGCGCGCGTGCGCAGGTAGAAGCCGCGCTGCTCGGCTGCCAGGGCCGTGGCATCGGTTTTACCCACGCTCGAGATCAGTAGCGGCACGCACAGCGGCAGCATGAGCTTGAGCTTCTTGATGGGGTTCTTGGTGTCATACTCGATGCCGCGTGCGGTCTGCGCCTCCATGATGGCGTTCATCTCCTGGCCAAACACCGGCACAAAGCGCAGCGCCGTGGTAAAGGTGAAGGCGTAACGATACGGAACGTGCAGCACCTCGACGCAGGCGTTGGCAAGGTCGTTGAGCTTGGTCACCATGAGCATCAGAATAAGCGGTAGCGCCACGCCCAGCAGACGCAGGCAGGCCTTTGTTCCGGTGATGAGGCCTTCATCGGTGACAAAGCTCCACACCACGTTGCCATCGCGCATAAAAGCAAGCTGCAGCACCAGCATGATGAGCGCGAGCGGAATCAGTAGCTTGAGCAGCGCGAGCAGGCGGTCGACGACGCCGGCGTAGGCTCCCAGCGCGAGCGTGAGTGTCAGAAAGCCCAGCAGTGCCACATAGGTGTCGGACAAGAAAATGCCGATGATGATGGCGGCGGCGAGGCCCAGTTTGATGACGGGGTTCAGGCGGTGTAGCAGCGTGTCGCCCGGCATGTAGTCGATGACGTTAACCACGGCGGACCATCTCCTCGGTAATGCGAACGATATCAGTGACCTCACTCACCTGCGTAAAGGAGGGCGAGACGGTGGATGCCAGACGGCGCGAGAGTTCGATGACCTGGGGCGGCTCAACGTAGGCACGCTGCATGAGTTCGATGTTCGAGAATAGCTCGTGCGTGCGGCCGCGGTCGAGGATGCGACCGTTGGCCATCACCACGATGCGCTCGGCAAAGTCGGAAACGACTTCCATGTCGTGACAGACCATGATGACGGCGCAACCGCGCTCTGCCATGGTGCGCACCGTTTCCATGACGGTCATGCACTCGCGGTAGTCCAGGCCGCTCGTGGGTTCGTCGAGCACCACGATCTTGGGCTCGATCACTACAACGGATGCCAGCGCCACCATCTGGCGCTGGCCGCGTGACAGCGAGAACGGTGCCTCGTCGGCGGGCAGGCCAAAGCGGTCGATGACCAGCTGGGCGCGACGCAGGGCTTCGGCGCGGTCGATGCCGGCAAGCTCTAGACCAAAGGCGACCTCGTCGAGCACGGTGTCTTTGCAGATTTGGCGGTCGGGGTTCTGGAAAAGCGTTGCCACTTCGCGTGCGATGCGGCTCGTGGGAACCGATGCCGTGTCCAAGCCCGTAACGCGTACGCTGCCCGATGCGGGCTTGAGCAAACCCGTGAGCAGTTTGGTG
>USQE01000169.1 GCA_900556675.1 uncultured Collinsella sp. | reverse complement strand
TGCCTGGCGGGCACCGGCCTGGATCGTAGCCTCAAAAACAGCGCGCTTCTCGACCGACGTGACACCGGAGGGGACGCAGACGACAACGCGCGGACGCGGGGTCCACGGATAGCGCTTCTCGGACGCCTTGTCGATAAAATAGCGAAGCATGGCCTCGGTAACGTCGAAGTCGGCGATAACGCCGTCCTTAAGGGGACGCACAGCCACAATGTTACCGGGCGTACGGCCGAGCATGCGCTTTGCCTCGATACCGACAGCAAGGATCCGCTCATCGTTCTTGTCGATGGCGACAACGGAGGGCTCGCGAATGACGATGCCCTTGCCGCGCACGGAGACAAGCGTGTTGGCGGTGCCGAGGTCGATGGCAAGATCGCCCGCATAGCTACCGAAAAACATATCCATCAAAGAAAACAACGCAACTCCTGATGTGTTGGATGATTGCTGGAAAACTACTAGCCCATCATACTAGCGCAAGCCCGGCACCTCACTTGCGGTGAAGCACCGGGCAGCGCCAAATCTCATAAGGTCACTACTGGTTGTCAGCAGCCGAGAGATCGATGTCGAGCGAGGAGACGGCCCAACCGATATGGTTGTCAGAGCGCACGAACTTGACGGTGTACTCCTGCTCGCCGCCCTTGGACAGCGACGCCTTGACCTTGGCGGTGGTCTCGGTCATAGACTGATCCATGCCCTCAATGGAGACGGTGGCGCCCTGCGGAATCGAGGAAATGATCATCGACTTGGCGTCCTCGGGCAGGCTGGAGGCCAGGCAGGACTCGGCCTTGGCGGTATCGCCGTCACCGGCAGCCTGGAACAGGTCGGTGACAACAGACTCCTGCGAGGGAAAGCCCAGGCCGCGCGTGTAGGCAAAGCCAAGACCGCCTGCGGCAATGACGATCAGCAGAAGCAGCACCAAGAAAACCTTGAGGCCCGTGTGGCGATGGCGACGACGGACCTTGGCCTCCTTGCGGTCCTGCTGAACCATCTCGGACTCGGACAGGGTGAAGAAGCCGGTGTCCGAGGGGTCGGGCATAAATTGACCGGTAGCACCCGTGGGGTCGAGCGGGTCGACGGCGGGAGCATCCATCGCGGGAGCCGGCGCCGTGGCCATGGCCGTCTGGGCCGAAAGAGCAGCGAGGGAATCGTGCACGCGGGCAAGCTCGTCGGCCTGCTCGGGCGTGAGCTGGTAGATGCCATCGGCGGTGGCGGCGTTAAAGGCATCGAGCGCGTCAGAGGGGCGACCGGCGGCAGAGAGCGCCTCGCCCATACCGGCGTTAAGCGCACGCGTGTCATCGCGCGGACCGGCAAAGTCAATGGCCGTGCGGTAGGTCTCTACGGCGTCTGCCGGACGGCCGAGCTTAATGAAGCAGCGGCCAAGATCGCCGAGGGCGGCGGCGGGAGCCGGGTTGGCGCCATCGATGGCAGCCTGACGGAAGGCGGTGCCGGCATTGGCATAATCGCCCGACTGGAACAGGGCGTTGCCCAGACCCAGATAGGCCTTAAACGGCGTGGCATAGGATGCATCCTGCGTTGCAGCGGAGAAAGCCTGGGCTGCGGTCACATAGTCACCCACGGCAGCAAGCGCCTTGCCGCGGTTGGTAAGCAGCGCGCCGCGCTTGCCATAGGTACCGTCGTTGAGGGCGGCGGCGTAGACCTCGGCGGCCTCGGCATACATGCCCAGGTGCATCAAGGCGTTGCCGCGCAGATGGTCGGCCTCGCCCATAATCTCACCGGGGGTCTTTGCCGCACCGAGCATCTGGGCGGCAGCGGAATAATCACCCGCGCGATAAGCGGCGCGGCCCTGTTGGATCAGCTGGCTATTCAAGGAAGTCCCCTTTACTCGTGAACGATCTCGACATGGACGATCTCGTCACCGGCACGCAGCTGCGAGATGACGTCGAGGCCCTCGACCGTGGTGCCAAAGACGGTATAGCCGGAGTCGAGGTTGTGCTGGGCACCCAGGCAGAAGTAGAACTGCGAACCTGCGGAATCGGGATCCATGGAACGTGCCATGGCAAGCGCGCCGTCGACGTGGCTGTTACGCGGGTTGGTAGCGAACTCGCCCTTGATGCAGTAGCCGGGGCCACCGGTACCGGGCATGCCGTCGGGACCCTCAAGGCCGGCAGCGACATCGGCGCCGGACATATCGCGGGTATTGGGGTCACCGCCCTGGATCACAAAACCGGGCACATAGCGATGGAACTTAAGGCCGTCGTAAAAACCCATCGTGGAAAGCTCGCAGAAGTTCGCCACGTGGATGGGGGCGCCCTCGCCGTCAAACTTGACCTTGATGGTGCCCTTCGACGTCTCGATCACCGCGCACTCATCGCCGGCAAGCTGATACTCGGGCGTGTAGAGCTCTTTCTTAAAACCAAGCATGTGGTTCCTTCCTCGTGCGTTTAAAGCATATTTGGTCAAATTGTAGCAATAAGCACGGGCTTCCATCAATTGCGCACGCAGGTTATGCCGCCGGAGGGCAACAAATTACGAACGTTGCTGCGGTCTCCATGCGCTCACGTTGGCGTCGTACTGGTTAAGCGCGCTGTTGCCGCCTTGTGCGATGGGCGCCAGGATCTCGCTCTGACGGGCGCTCAGCGACTCGCCGTCGGGAATGGACAGCGAGATATCCCAGCTCTGGCAGATCACGTCGACACGCTCGTACATCCACTGGGCAAGCTGCTTTAGATGATCGATGTCCTCCGCATAGACGGTGTCGTCCTGAACCTTGAGGTTATTGAGCTCATCCTGGGTCTTTTTAATCTGATCGCGCAGGGCATAAGCGCTCTGCGACAGCTCCTGGCGGGTGGAGAGCGGCGTACGCAGATAGCCGTTATTAAACGAATCGATGACCTCGCCGATCTGATCATCGTCGCTGTACGACACGATGGTCTGGTACAGGCCATCGAGCCTGGCGTAGAGTTGGTCGTCGGTTAAGACGCTCTCCTCCTGAACGACCTCGGACGCATCCTCTTGCTTGGACTCTTTCTCGGTGGCCTCGCCCTTTTGGCGCGACGGGAAGGTGGTCTTGGCGGCCTGGCCAAACTGGTCGTAGAAGCCGGGCATGACGCCCATAGGATCGGCAGTCACAAACCAATACGCACCACCGCACACGGCGGCGAGCACCGCGATGACGACAAGCGGTTTGGGGATATGGCGCTTGTGCTTGTGATAGGCATCCTCGTCGGGATGGACCTTGCGCTTGGCCTTTTGCTTTTTGGGCTGGACATCATCGCGCAGGGACACCGGTGTGGGGATATCGACCTTGGGGATGCCAAAGTCCTTATCGAAGGCAGGCAGCACGCAGGTCTCGTTGGGATCGGCGGCATCCGAGAGCACCGCGGCGGCAGAGGCCGGCGCATGGGGCACCTCGGTATCGATCTGCTCCTGCGTCAAGCGCGGAAAGCCGGCCGTGCGGCCTGCTGCCAGATCGGATGCAGCCGCGTCTTTGGAAAGGATGCCCGGGGCGGGGCGCCCGCACTTGGGACAGGTGCGATCATGCGGGGACAGGCGTGCGCCACAACCATCGCAGAATACGAACTCGGTATGCTCGGGACCGTCGCCCGGACCAACGTATGCGTTGCAATAGGGGCAGAACGAGGCGCCGTCCTCTATGGTCTTAAGGCAATGCGGGCAGATCACGGCTTCCTCTTTTCGGAGCAATTCATACAGTCGAGGTTAGAGCATAACATCGCCACGCCCCCACAGGAGCAAGGCACCAATTCAACATCGCCAGGGTAGTCTTTGTGGAGGGATGATTTTTTAATCCCCGTCCCAGAAAAATCATC
>USQE01000168.1 GCA_900556675.1 uncultured Collinsella sp. | reverse complement strand
ACCGGCAGCATGCACCTCTTCGGCGGTGACCCGGTCGCCATCGCCGACGAGCTGCGCCGCCGCGTGCGCGAGGAGCTGGGGCTGTCGATCTCGGTGGGGGTGTCGTTCAACAAAATTTTTGCCAAGCTCGGCAGCGACTATAAAAAGCCCGACGCGACGACGCTTATCTCGCCGGAGAACTGGCAGGAAATCGTCTGGCCGCTCCCAGTGGGGGCGATGCTCTTCGTCGGGCGCTCGGCGCAGCGCACGCTTGCCCAGTACGGCGTGGAGACGATCGGCCAGCTCGCCGCCTGCCGCCCGGAGATGATAGAGAAACTGCTCGGTAAGCTCGGCCGCCAGCTGCACGAATACGCCAACGGCCTTGACCGCAGCCCCGTCCGGCCGCAGGCGGAGCGCGAGCCGGTCAAGTCCGTCGGCAACGGCACGACATTTCCGCACGACCTCACCCGCTGGGAGGAGGTGCGCGCGGGGCTCGCGGCGCTCTCCGACAGCGTCGCCATGCGCTTGCGGCGGCAGGGGCTCTACTGCAGCGGCGTGCAGGTCACGATCAAGGACAGCAGCTTCTGCTCCATCTCGCGCCAGAAGCGGCTCGAGTCGCCCACCCGCCTGATGAAGGACATCCAGCGCGCCGCCATGGAGCTCACGCGCAGCGCGTGGCGGGCGCCGACGCCCATCCGGATGCTCACCGTCACCGCGCTCCACATCACCGAGAGCGCCGAAAGCTTCGAACAGCTCGACCTGCTCGGCGCGGGCCGCGCCGTGAGCGACGCGCGGCAGGAAAAGCTCGAGAGCGCCGTCAGAGCCATCCGCGACAAGTTCGGCGACGGCTCCATCACCTTCGGCTCCGGCGAGCCGCCCGGCGCGAAAGGGAATTGACAGAAAAGTGTCTCCTGTTATATAATAGCGAATATTAAGATTTACAATATTAAAAAATAAATTGTACGAGATAAACTAATATTTGATATTAGATAACAACTTTTTTCAGACACAAGGAGGCCCTATGGACATCTTTACAAAATGCTATCAGCACAGCTTCGTGGACGAGCTGCGCGAGCGGGATCTGTTCCCGTATTTCCGCGAGCTGCAGTCGCGGCAGGACACCGAGGTCATCATGGAGGGGAAGCGGCGCATCATGCTCGGCTCGAACAACTACCTCGGCCTGACGACGAACCCGGAGATCATCGCCGCCGCGCACAAGGCGCTCGACGAATACGGCACCGGCTGCAGCGGCAGCCGCCTGCTCAACGGCACGCTGAATCTGCACCTTACCTTTGAGCGGGAGATGGCGGAGTTTCTGCGCAAGGGCGACGTCGTCACGTTTTCCACCGGCTTTCAGAGCAACCTCGGCATCATCAGCGCCATCGTTGGCATGCGTGAGTACATGATCTGCGACCGCGAGAACCACGCGAGCATCTATGACGCCTGCCGCCTGAGCTACGGCAAGATGCTGCGCTACCGCCACAGCGACATGGCCGACCTCGAGCGCTGCCTGCAGAAGGTGCCGGAGGACCGCGCCGCGCTCATCATCACCGACGGCGTGTTCTCCATGGGCGGCGACATCGCGAAGCTCCCGGAGATCACGACGCTCGCGAAGAAATACGGCGCGCGCGTCATGGTCGACGATGCGCACGGACTCGGCGTCCTCGGCGAGCTTAACCGAGAAGCCGGCAGCGTCACCGGCGAGCTCGATGTCGGCGTCGAGCATATAGGTGGAACCGGCATCCGCAGCGAGCACCTGCTCGACCTTGCCCGACTCGCAGGAAAGCTCAAAGGCCTCGACTGCCTTAGCCTCGCCAAAGGCGCCAAGCATGCTGTCGGGGAGTTTGGTGCCAAGCGTTCCGTCGGCACGCTGAACGATCTCGAGGGGCATAAAGGTGCCACCCCACAGGTAAGAGCTGGGGTCGCCGCCCTCGTCACGCGTAGGAACCCAACCAAAGAGAACGCGACGCTCGCCATCAAATGCGGTACGTGCGGCATAGTACGCGCGGCCATCGAAGGAATCGTCCGCAGGAGTGATCCAGGGACCGTTGATGGAGCGAGACATGCGGTAACGGGTCTTGTTGCCATCACTGTACTCGGAGAACACCAGATACCACCAGTCGCCCATCTTAAAGAGATCAGGCATCTCGAACATGGTGTAAAGGCCCGGATTCCACCAGTCGCCCTGGAACTCCCAGGTATCCAGGTCCTTGGAGGTGAACTTGACCAGACGCCCGGTCATCAGACGCTTGTCCTCGCCCACGCGCGTGCCGAGGATGAGCATGTACTCTTCGTTCTCCTCATCCCAAAGCACAAAGGGATCGCGCCAGTTGCGGTCATCGTAACCTTCCTGGGGCGGAAGCAGCGTCTCGGCGATGTTCTTCTCCCACTTGACGGCGTCGTCACTCGTTGCGTGAAGAAGAACCTGCTTCATCAAGCGTGCGCGGACCTTATCGCGATTGCAACCAGTGTAGAGCGCATGGTACTTGTCGCCCACCTTAAACACCGTGCCGGCATAAACATACTGGTCGACTTCCTCGTCGCCGCCACGCTCAAGGCTCTCGCCAAAGTCCTTGTAGTTGACGAAATCCTTGGTCGTCGCGAGTGCCCAACCAAACGGCTCTCCGAAAGGACCGGGGTTTCGCGTGTCACGCTGGTGATAGAGATAGAACGTGCCGTCCTCGCCGTACGGCATGATGTCGCCTACCCAAATTCCCTCAGGCTGGTAATACACCTTGTGCATCCGAGACTTCCTTTCCCACAAGATACTAACTCGGTACAACTGCAAGATATGTCAATCGTTTTCATATGTCAAACGTTTTCACACTAATACGTCTTTTCGCAGTTCCAGTCGTCGGCAAACGGTTGACATATGCCGGCGAACGGTCATCAGAGGCGTTTGAGGAATTCTTTTGGCACGGGATGAACTACGCGGTTTTGCCCTCAATGAGTTCAACGGGGAGCTTGGTATTCGATTCGGGCTTTTCACCGTTAACAAGAGCGATGATGGATTGCGCCGCGAGCTCTCCGATGCGATCGATATCTTGACGAACGGTTGTTAAGTCAGGCATAAACGTCATAGTGCGGCGGGCGCCATCCGCGCCCACGACCTTAATATCGTCCGGAGCGCTCAAGCCGCGCCGCTTCATCACGTTGAGGCAGATGGCCGCCATCGTGTCGTCTCCCGCAAAGATGCCGTCAATATCGGGGTTCTCATCGAGGATCTTCGCAACGACCGCACTCTTTTCGTCGTCGGACTTAACGAACTCGACCTCACGGACAAGCGCGGGCAAACCGGCCTGCTCCACAACATCGTGGTAGGCATCGGTACGCTTATTGGCAGGCATACGCATGCGGCTATTGTTGCGCAGGCACAAGATGCGCGAACACCCGTCATCGATCAGGCGACGCGTGGCAAGTTCGCCGATGCCATAGCTGTCGCTCGCAATCTGAACAGAGGTCTCGCCAAGGTCGCAGTCGATACCAACCAGACTCAAGCCCATTTCGGCATACGCCTCGGCACCGATATTAAGCGAGTTGACGATGACGCCATCAACCATATTGCGCCGAAGCATATCGATATAAGAACGCTCAAGATCAGGTCGATTGTCGCTATTGCACAGCAACATCTTAAAACCGTTTTCGGCCAGGGTACGCTCAACGGCTTGGACCGCTTGGGCATGAAACGGGCTGCTGACATAGGGGACGATCATACCTATTAGATTCAGGCGACCGTTGAGCATGGCACGGGCGATATCGTTGGGCGTATAGTTGATGCGCTTCATCGCGGCATGGACCTTATCGCGGGTCTCTTGGCTAATATAGCCCCGA
>USQE01000167.1 GCA_900556675.1 uncultured Collinsella sp. | reverse complement strand
TATTTTGGCAGGTTTTATCTGGGCAAACACCGGAGTCCAGACCACACAAAGGTGCCTGTCCCCCTTTGTGGAGGTTTTGGCGCGGCTGGGCTGCGCGTTAAACGGTGGAGTGTCTACAATGGAAGCCGCTTTGAACGTAGATTGAAAGGCTTTGGTATGACTCGCGCTGTTTCTCGTCGTGATTTCCTGGGTTTGATCGCCGGTGCTGCAATGGTTGCGGCGAGCGGTTGCGCTGGCAGTGGCGCTGACAAGGGCTCTGCCGCTGGTTCTGCTGCGGTTGCGGGCGACGATATCAAGGGCGCCAAGCTCACCTTTGTGGGCGACGATGCCTTTGCGCCCTATCGCTATCTGGAGACGCAGTCGGACGGCAAGCAGAAGGTTGTCGGCCTGGATATCGCCATTGCCGACGAGATGGTCTCGCGCCTGGGCTTTTCTTACGACTTTGAGCCGCAGGACTTTGCCGCCACGCTTGCATCGGTGCAGAGCGATGACAAGGCCTTTACCATGGCGATGAGCTCCAACGAAGAGCGCGAGCAGACCTACGACTTCACGCGCGGCTACTATCAGCCGCTTGTGGGCGTTCTCACGCTCGGCGGCGATCCCGTCAAGCGCGTTGAGGACCTCGTCGGCAAGTCTATCGCCTGCACCACCGGTACCGTGCAGAACAAGTTCATCGCCAAGGTCATGCCCGATGCTGATATTCACACGTACGACGGTGGCGACCAGTGCCTGCAAGAGGTGCTCGCCGGGCGCATCGATGCCTACCTGTGTGACGGCGCCGAGGGCCAGTCCATGCGCGATGCGAATGGGGGCCTGGTGCTGGGCCTGCTCGATCGCTCCGAGACGAGCGATCACGTGGGCGTGTACCGCCTGATGGCCAAGAAGGGTGCCGGATTTGTCGCGGCGCTTGACGAATGCATCGGCGAGATGCTCGAGGACGGCACCATCGATGACTGCATCAAGCAGTATGTGGGCGCCGACTTCATGTGGAACGGCGACCATTCCGCTTCCGGTACGTCGACGGTTGCCGGAAAATAGCGAGCCGGTGAGGCGCGCGCCAAGGGCATGCTGATGAAGTTTGAACTGCTAGAACCATATATACCGATGTTTATGAGCGGCCTGGTCGTGACCTGTCAGGTGACGGCCGCCGCGCTGGCCCTAGCACTCGTCCTGGGCTTTCTCATTGCCGTGCTCAAGGTTTTGCCCTGTCGCCCATTGCGTGCGGTGCTCAACTTCTACACCTCTATCTTTCGCGGCGTGCCACTCATCGTGTTGCTCTTTTTGGCGTACTTTGCGACGCCGCAGCTCATGGGCTTTAAAATTTCGATGTTTGCCGCCGGTGCCATTACGCTGGGGCTCAACGGCTCGGCGACGGTGTCCGAGACAGTGCGCGGCGGTATCGAGGGCGTTGACCGGGGGCAGTACGATGCCGCTCGGGCCATCGGGCTTCGCTATGTTCCCATGATGCGCAAGATCATCGTTCCGCAGGCGATGCGCTCGATTGCCCCTGCTCTGGTCAACGAAGTGATCACGGTCCTCAAGAGCTCCTCGCTGGTGGCAACCATCGGCCTGATGGATATGATGCGCGCCGCCCAGAGCGTGCAGGCGCTCACCTATCGAGCCTTTGAACCGTTTTTAGTGGTGGCCGTGGTCTACTACGTCATTGTTATGGCACTCACGGCCCTGGGCAATCGGCTCGAGCGCCGCCTGCGTCCCTAGGGGAGTGCCAACCACCGCAAAGATGCCTGTCACCGTTGTGGTGGTAGGGTGTGTGCATCGAGTGGTATCCAGTTTAAGATACCACTTCTGGTATATCAGCTTGCGTTTGTGTGAGTACAATACTCGGACGTTATACGTCTCAGCGCCCGTCGTGCGTGGGCGTTTTGCAGTCACGCGAGCGAAGGGATTTATCCTATGTGCGGAATTGTCGGCTACACCGGCTCTGATATTGCAAAGAACATTCTGGTCACGGGCCTTAAGCGTATGGAATATCGCGGTTATGACTCCTCGGGCGTCGCGCTCGAGGTGGGCGAGGGCGCCGCGGCTCACCTCGACGTCATCCGCCGCGTGGGTAAGGTTGCGGGCCTGGAGAGCGAGCTTTCCAATATCGAGAGCGACGCTACCTGCGGTATCGGCCATACCCGCTGGGCCACTCACGGCAAGCCTTCCGTTGTCAACGCCCATCCCCACACCAGCTGCGATGGTCGCATCGCCATCGTCCACAACGGCATCATCGAGAACTTCGCCGAGCTGCGCGAAGAGCTGGAGGGCCGCGGCCATCACTTTAAGAGCGAGACCGATACCGAAGTTTTCGCGCACTTGATTGAAGAGGCCTATGCCGAGACGCGCGACCTGATGGCTTCCGTGCGCGAAGCCTGCACCCACGTGGTGGGCGCCTATGGCCTGGCCGCCGTGTGCGCCGACGAACCTGGCGTGATCGCCGTTGCCCGCAAGGACTCTCCGATTGTGGTCGGCGTGGGCGAGACCGGCTCCTACGTTGCCTCCGATGTGATCGCGCTTATCGATGCCACCCGCGATGTCGTGGTGCTCGAAGATGGTCAGTTTGCCAAGCTCACGCCCGCGGGCGTCGAGTATACCGACGAGGCCGGCAACGTTATCGAGCCCAAAATCACCCATATCGACTGGGACCTGGACATGGCCGAAAAGGGCGGTTATCCCGACTTTATGCTCAAGGAGATTCACGAGCAGCCGCGCGTGGTGCGCGACACGCTGGTGGGCCGCATGACCCCTGCCGGTGAGCTCGATATCGACGAGCTGGGCCTTTCGCTCGAGGAACTCAACGATATCGACCGCGTATATGTGATTGCCTGCGGCACCAGCTACCACGCCGGACTCATCGCCAAGAACCTTATTGAGGGCTGGGCTCGTATTCCTACCGAGGTTGAGGCGGCTAGCGAGTTCCGCTACCGCAACCCCATCATCACGCCGACGACGCTCGTCGTGGCCGTGTCCCAATCGGGCGAGACGGCCGACACCCTTGCCGCCATTCGCGATGCGCGCATCAAGGGCGCCAAGGTCTTTGGCATCACCAACGTGGTGGGCAGCCCGGTGGCGCGCGAAAGCGACGGCGTCATCTACACCAAGGCCAACAAGGAGATTGCAGTCGCCTCGACTAAGAGCTTCATCGGTCAGGTCGTGAGCCTCACGCTTTTGGCCTTGCTGCTGGCGCAGGTCAAGTACCGCTTGACCACCAAGCAGACGCGCATGTTGTTCCGCGAGCTTTCCGATACGGCCGAGCAGATTCAGTGGATCCTGGATACGCAGACCGAGGCCGTGCACGAGGCCGCGCTTGTGTGCAAGGACGCGCAGTCCGCGCTGTTCGTGGGTCGCGGCATGGGCGCCGCCATTTCTTATGAGGGCGCGCTTAAGCTCAAGGAGGTCAGCTACCTGCATGCCGAGGCATATGCCGCCGGCGAGATGAAGCACGGCCCCATCGCGCTGATCGATCCGGGTTTCCCTGTCATCGCGGTGGCAACCAAGAGCGCAACGTACGATAAGACGGTGTCGAACCTCATGGAGTGCAAGGCTCGCGGCGCCAAGGTCATCGTCGTTGCTACCGAGGGCGACGAGGAAATCAACAAGATTGCCGACTGTATCATTCGCGTGCCGTCCGTCCGTGACGTGTTCAGCCCCATCACGGCGAGCGTTCCGCTGCAGCTGCTCGCCCGCGAGGTGGCCATCCTGCGCGGTTGCGACGTTGACCAGCCTCGCAACCTCGCTAAGAGCGTGACCGTGGAGTAGTTGTTGTTCCGCCGTTCTGGCGACCAAGGCCCGGCTCCGTTGCGGCGGAGCCGGGCCTTGTTGCATTTGCCCAGATAAAACCTGCCGAAATAAACC
>USQE01000166.1 GCA_900556675.1 uncultured Collinsella sp. | reverse complement strand
TCGAGCGTGGTTTTTTTCCACCGCTCGGTCTCGTGAGTGAGCGTAAGCGGCTTGCCGATTTTCTCGCCGCGAAGCGCTATAAGGTCGGCAAAAGCTTTGCCGCTGTCCTTGTCGTAAATGCGGTAAACGGTTTTGAACCCGGGGTTGGTGATTTTTTCGATCGAATCCGATTTTTTGAGGCGCGGAACGGATTTGCCGTCGCGCACGATTTCGGAAAGCTTGTACACGCCGCCCAGCGCCGGCTGGTCATAGCAGGTCGCGAGCTTGGTGCCCACGCCAAAGCTATCGATAGGCGCACCCTGGTCGAGCAGTGACTGAATCGTGTACTCGTCAAGATCGTTGGAAACCGAGATCCCCACATAGGGCAGGCCCTCGGCATCAAAACGGCCGCGCACATACTTGGAGAGCTTGGCGAGGTCGCCCGAGTCGATGCGAATAGCCGACAGGCGCTCGCCCACCGCCTCCATCTCCTTGGCAACCGTAATGGCATGCTCGCAGCCCTCACGCACATCGTAGGTGTCGATGAGCAGCGTACAGTTCTTGGGGCTCGACTTGGCAAAGGCGCGGAAGGCCTCGAGCTCGGAATCGAAGCTCATCACCCAGCTGTGCGCATGCGTGCCAAAGACGGGAATACCGTAGCGGCGACCGGCGAGCACATTGGACGTAGAGGAACAGCCGGCCACATAGCTCGCGCGCGCGACGGCCAGGCCGCCATCGGGACCCTGGGCGCGGCGCAGACCAAACTCGGCCACGGGACGACCGTCCGCCGCCAACACCACGCGCGCCGTCTTGGTGGCGACAAGTGTCTGGAAGCCGACGATGTTGAGCAGCGCTGTCTCGAGCAGCTGGCACTCCAGCGCGGGGCCGGTGACGCGCACCATGGGCTCGCGCGGAAAGACGAGCTCGCCCTCAGGGACGGCATCGATATTTACATGCGCACGAAAAACGCGCAGGTAATCGAGGAATCCAGGCTTGAACATCGCGCCGCCGGCCGGGGCCTGGAGCGAGGCGAGGTAGTCGATATCCTCGGGCGTAAAGCGCAGGTTCTCGACCAGCTCAGGCAGCTCGGCGGTGCCGCACATGACGGCGTAGGCGCTACCAAAGGGATGGTCGCGGTAAAACGCGGTAAAACAACCCTGCTCATTGGCCTTGCCGCTCTCCCACAGGCCCTGGGCCATAGTGAGCTCGTACAGATCGGTGAGCATTGCGATGTCGGTGGGATGCGAGATGTCGGTCAAAGCCATGGGGCGACCTTTCGGATGCGTTGTGCAGAAGTTGAGGGTTGGACAAGGCGGACGTGCGGGCATGGAGCCCGGCGCGAACAGATTAGTGCAGGCCCATGCTGCCCGTAATCGTGTAGACCATAAAGACGACAAACGCGACCAAGGCGAGCGCGATAATGATCTTTTGAGCCGGGGCCATACCGGGGATCTCGCCCTCGGCCGTAGGCTCCTTGGAGGTGACCATGCGCTGGGCAAAGGTCATCTCGTCACGACTCGGCTTGGGCTCGGCGGGCTTGGGATGAGCCACCTTTTTAGATTGAGGTTTGGGTGTGGCAGGCGCAGGCTTCGCAGTGGCGGGCTTGGGTGCGGGCATGGGCTTGCGCTCGGATGCGGCATTCGCGGCGGCCTCCTCGGCCTTTGCGCGCTCGGCACGCAGGGCAGCCAGCTCCTCACGCTCGCGACGAGCCTCTTCCTGAGCCTCGCGGCGGGCCTTCTCGGCGCGGAGCTCTTCCAACTCGGCGCGCTCCTCGTCAGACAATGGTTGGGACTCAAGCTCGGCCATGGTACCGCCCTTTCTTTTTAAAAAAAGCCGCCGACACAATGTCAGCGGCTTATCAAATCCAAGGGTGGAGACGAAGGGAGTCGAACCCTCGGCCTCTGCCATGCGACGGCAGCGCTCTCCCAACTGAGCTACGTCCCCAGGACAAGTTGTTATTTTACCTACGGCTCGCCAACTGTCAACGCCCAATAACCAGTCTTTTTGAGACGGGGCCATTTTGACTACCTTTCGAGCAAGAAATCCTCTCGATGATTTTTTAATCCCCGTCCCAGAAAAATCATCGGCGAACGCGCTACTTTGCGCTGGTGAGGACGCCGGTGGTGTCGAAGGCCGGGGTAAAGCTCTCGTCTACCGCGCCGCCCTCTTGCCAGAACATCGTCGTAAAGCCAAGGTCATCGGCATGGTCGAGTACCTGCTCGTACTCCTCGCGCGTCACAGCACGCGCCAGGTCGCCGCCCTGCTCGCGCATGAGCGCATTGGGCGTGTACTGGTTCATGACCGAGATCGGCACATCGCCCACCGTCTGCCACACCAGGTCCAGCACGCGACACGAATCGTCTGCATGTCCCGGCAGTACCAGATGGCGCACGATCATGCCGCGCTTCATGAGCCCGTCCTCGTCCACCAGCTCTCCCCCGCGGCGCTCAATTTCGCGCGCCATTTGCGCTAAGCCCGACACGGCCACACGCGGGTAATCCTTAATGTGAGAGAGCGACTGTGCAAGCGCCGCATCGGCATATTTAAAGTCGGTAAGCCACACATCGACCAGATCGCCGAGCGCCGACACGGCACTCGCACGCTCATAACCGCTCGTGTTGTAGACGATTGGGATGACCAGCCCGCGCGCCCGTGCCGCGGCAATCGTAACCGGCAGCAGGTGCGCGTAGTGCGTCGCCGTCACCAGGTTAATATTGTTGGCACCCTGGTCCTGCAGCTCCAACATAATCTCGATCAGGCGCTCGGGCGAAATCTCAAGCCCAAAATTGCCCGTCGAGATCTCGTGGTTCTGACAATAGACGCATTTGAGCGAGCAGCCGCTAAAGAAGATTGTGCCCGAACCGGCCTCGCCCGAGATAGGCGGCTCCTCCCACATATGAAGCGCGGCGCGGGCCACCTTGAGCGTGTCGTTAGCACCGCATACGCCGTGCGCGCCCTCATCGCGCGCCGCACCGCAGCGGCGCGGACACAAATGGCAGGCGGGCGAAAAAAGTTCGGTCAACGACGTCGGCATAAAAACATGCTCCAAAACAACGATTCAGCAGCTCAAACGCAAAAGGGCCAACCGCACAGACGGCTCGAGCCCAAGGCGCCGTAATCGTCCGACACGATTTTTGTAATGTCAAGACTGGAATCCACAAAGTGCCGCTTTATGATGTAGGTATTCCGCCCCCCGCGGAGCAACTGGGTGAACCGTCGCGTTTATTTAGGGAGCCCACACAGTCGTACCTAGTACAGGTATCCTTCGTTGTTAAGGACGCTGGAACAGTCGATGAGGGCACCCACCTGTTTTAGGTGGGTTCATTTTCGTAACGTGGGGGGTGGTTTTCTTTTGCCGAAAATCGCCATTGCAAATCCCGCCATGATCCCCAAAGGCACTAGGCGGAACCCCACTATCACTCGAATATCTGGTAAGCGCGTGATTATCGCCCGTGCAATTCCTCACACCCTCCTTGGTCGAGTATCATGGATCAGCTATACCCTTTGCGGCGTGGCATCCTTTGACCTTTTCCTTCGACGCTTGGCGGTTTATCGATTCATGGCTTCCTCCACGAGCTTCATACCGTACCTATGCGTGGCGGTCGCGGCTTTTATCACGACCTTCCTTACGGTGCCCCTGGTCAAGCGCCTGGCAATCAAACTCGACGCCGTCGACTATCCTTCCAAGCGCCGCATCAACACTAAGCCCATCCCGCGCATGGGTGGCACGGCGGTCTTTTTGGGCCTCGTCGTCGCCTGCATTGTTCACATCCTAGGCACCTGGTACCTGGGCTGGCCGCCCGTTTTGGTGCCCCACCCCCGTCTGCACATCAGCTACCCCATACTTGCGCTTTCTTTTACCGTCATCTTTGCGACCGGCGTGATCGACGACGTCTACCA
>USQE01000165.1 GCA_900556675.1 uncultured Collinsella sp. | reverse complement strand
GGGCGCCATCATCCGCGACCTGGACCTGCGCCGCCCCATCTACGAAAAGACGGCAGCCTACGGTCACTTTGGCCGCGAAGACCCCGACTTCACCTGGGAGAAAACCGACCGAGTCGAAGAACTCAAAGCAGCCTGCGATCTGTAAGCTAACAATAAAAGCCACAGCCAAATAAAAACGCACCAAAAGAAGTACCGGCTCCAACCGGTACTTCTTTTTTATTTAAACGGTGGTGAAGATGAGCCGACCTGGGACATGGAATAGGTCACAGACCGATAAATTTTGCAGCAGAGCGACTCCAACCATGTATCCTAAGTTCCGAGGGCTTTGGTATTTGGTCGATCGCGAGTTCCGCACGAGCCGGAGGCCACTTAATGTGGCCTCCGTGCGAGCAGGACTGTCCGAGCAGGCGACCAAATACCAAAGCCCTCGGAACGGCGGGACAGAGTATGCCCCGCCCCTCGGGACGACGAGATAAAGAAGGAGCAGCCATGGCAGGCAAGCCGCAAACACTAGCAACGACCTCGGCATTCGAGATCTTGGGCCCCGTCATGGTCGGCCCCAGCTCGTCGCACACCGCCGGCGCCCTGCGCTGCGCCCAGGTTGCCGCTAGCCTGCTGGAAGGCCGCATCACCAAGGTCACCTTTGGCCTGTGGAACTCCTTTGCCCACACCTACCGCGGCCACGGCACCGACCGCGCGCTCGTCGCGGGCATCCTGGGCCTCGACACCGACGACGAGAATATCAAGCAGGCCTTCGGCCTCGCACGCGAGCAGGGCCTCGATTACCACTTTGACATCAAGGGCGACGACGCCTCCATCCACCCCAACACCGTCGATATCGAGATGGTCGACGACACGGGCGCTACGGCGCAGGTCCGCGGTGAGAGCCTGGGCGGTGGCAAGATGCGCATCAGCCGCATCAACGGCGTCGGCGTCGACATCTCGGGCATGTATTCCACGCTGTTTGTGGCGCATCAGGACGTCCCCGGCGTGCTCGCCGCGCTCACGAACCTGCTCGCCTACGCACACGTCAACATTGCCTTCTGCCGCACATACCGCACCGAGGTGGGCGGCCAGGCCTACTCCGTCTTTGAGACTGACGGCACACCCGACGACACCGTCATCCCCATGGTGCGCAAACTCGACAATGTCGGCTACGCCACCTTTATTGAGCTCCCCGGCTCGGCATCATCGCTCTCCCCCGGCGTCTCGGCCAAGGAGATCTTCGACGACGGCGAGCAGTTGCTCGATGCGTGCGCCGAGCTCGGCCTGAATATCGGCGCCGTCATGGCCGTGCGCGAGGCGCGTCTGACCGGCGAGGCCCATGCTATCGCAGCCATGCGCCGCGTGCTCGACGTCATGCGCGAGGAGACCACGGCCCCCATCGCCAATCCGCAGCGATCGCTCGGCGGGCTTATCGGCGGAGAGGCCAAGCTCGTCGATGCCACCTACCGCAACGATTTAAGCGCAAGCCTGATGGGCCCCGTTCAGACCGATGCCGTGGCCCGCGCGATGGCCGTGCTCGAGCGCTCCGCCACCATGGGCGTGATCGTTGCCGCCCCCACGGCCGGCTCCGCGGGCGTCGTCCCCGGCTGCGTGCTGGCGCTCGCCGATCACCTCCAGCTCGACGACGAACAGGTCATGGACGCCCTCTACTGCGCCGCCGCCATCGGCCTCAACCTCACCACGAGCGCCTGCGTCGCCGGCGCCGAGGGCGGATGTCAGGCCGAGGTTGGAAGCGCTGCCGCCATGGCCGCCGCCGCGCTGGTCCAGATGATGGGCGGCACGCCCGAGCAAGCGCTCGACGCCAGCTCCATTGCACTGAGCAACCTGTTGGGCCTCGTTTGCGACCCCGTCGGCGGCCTTGTCGAGGTGCCCTGCCAAAACCGCAACGCCATCGGCGTGGCCGCGGCCTTCAGCTCGGCGCAGCTCGCCCTCGCCGGCATCAAGAGCCTGGTGCCGTTTGACCAGATGGCGCACGTGATGCTCTCGGTGGGCCACGCCCTGCCCGCCACGTTGCGCGAGACGGCCAAGGGCGGCATCGCGCAGGCTCCGGCAGCACTCTCGGCGTGCGCAAAATGCGGAATATGCGGATAGTGAGCAAAAGCAAACGATAGGTGGGACATATGTCCCACCTATCGTTTATCGCCACTGTTTTCGTAACACAAGCAATTGCGTAATCGCTATAATTCAAGCCCAGTTAAAACACGATGAGCCGTAAAGCGAAACTCGAAGGAAATATACACGATGTCGCAACTCGACCGCAGCCAACTGATCCCCGATCCGCAACAGCCCAGCAGGCAGCCCGGAGGCATCCAATCGCCCCGTCCCATTGCGCCAGCCCATGGTCAACAGCACGGCGCGGCAAATACCTCCCCGCGCCCCAATCAGGGCCAGCATCAGCAGCGTCAGCAGCGTTCCGCACATGGCGCCGGTCACAACCAGGGCCCTTCGCACACTCGAGTTTCCAACAACCGCGGCCCCGCCAACAACCGCTCCGCAAAGGGCAATAAGACGGGCGGCAAGACGGCGTTCTTCGTCGTCCTCGGCCTTGTCGCTATCGTCTATATCGTGGGCGTCGTGGCGTTTTCGCAGATTGCCTACCCCAACACCACCATCGCCGGCGTCGATATCTCGTTTTCCAACGCCTCATCCGCCGCTACCAAGGTCGACTCCGCCTGGAAGCACTACAAACTCACCGTTTCGGGAGATGACTTTAGCTGGACCTATCAGCCCGAATCCGACGAGCCCATCGTCGACGGCGAGGCAGCTGCGCACGAGATTATCGGCAGCAACGAGCCGCTGCTGTGGCCTTCGCGCCTGATTGCCTCGCTCGGCGGCAAGAACGTTAGCGCGACCAAAAACGGTACCATCGACCTGGAACAGGACGTCGACCTGTCCATGCTCTCGGACGCCTTTGACCAAAAGCAGTTCGAAGGGGATCTGGGTGCCGCCATCGACGCATTCAACGAAGGCCGCTCGGGTACCTTTGAGGCATCGAGCTCCTACGACGAGAAGGCGGGCAAGTTCACGATCGAGAAGGCCCGCTCCAACGAAAAGCTCAACCGCGAGCATGTCATTAAATATGCGGAGATCGAGCTCGCGTCGCTGTCCGAGACCGTCGATCTTACGAAGCTCGGAAACGATGCCTACGAGCCGCTCAACGGCACGCTCACCAACGACCAGATCCAGGCCGCATGCGATGCCGCCAACAACTTCCTGGGCGTCAACGTGACTCTCAAGCTCAACGGCGAGGATGCCGGCAAGGTCGACGGCAGCTCGGTGCTGCAGTGGATCACCTTTGCCAACCCTGCAAACCCCACACTCGACACCTCCCAGATCAGCAACTGGGCAGCAGACCTCGCCAACGGCTTTAATACCGTGGGCTCCACTCGCTGGTGGACGCGCGCCGATGGCAAGCAGTGCGCCGTCGAAGGCGGTGACTTTGGTTGGTCCATCGACAGCAGCACGCTTGCCAAGCAGGTCGAGGATGCTATTAACAACAAGCAGACCGGCGAGATTGAGATCAATTACTCCCAGAAGGCCGACACCTTTACCGCCAAGGGCGAGCCCGATTGGAAGGCGTATATCGACGTCGACCTGTCCGAGCAGCACGCGCGCTACTATGACGAGAGCGGAAATATCGTTTGGGAGGCCAACTTTATTTCCGGCAAACCGGGCGAAGACGCCACCCCCGAGGGCGTGTGGCAAATCAACAGCAATGACGGCGCCACCAAGCTTATCGGCGCCAAGGACCCCAAGACCGGTAAGCCCAAATACGAGAGCCCGGTGAGCTACTGGATGCCGTTTGAGGGCAACATGGTTGGCTTCCACGACGCTACCTGGCAAAACGATTCGAGTTTCGATAGTGCCGAATCGTATAAATGGTGCG
>USQE01000164.1 GCA_900556675.1 uncultured Collinsella sp. | reverse complement strand
ACCTCTGGTTCTGATGCCGGTTCCAGCAGCTCTGACGACGCTAAGGTCGAGAAGGTCGACGGCTCCAAGGAGTACGCGCTCGTCAAGGACGGTACGCTGACCGTCGGCACCTCTGCCGAGTACGCCCCGTTTGAGTACAAGGATGACAACGGCGATTATCAGGGCTTTGACCTTGAGCTCATCAAGGCTATCGGCGACAAGCTGGGTCTGGATGTCGAGTACGTCAACAATGACTTCGACACACTCGTACCCGGTGTCGCTTCGGGCGCTAAGTACGACGTCTCCATCGCGGCTATCACCGACACGCCCGAGCGTGAGAAGGAAGTCACTTTCTCCGATTCCTACTACATGGACGATCAGGCTATCGTGACCAAGGTCGATAACACCGACATCACGGCCGACAACTACAGCGAGAAGCTCAACAACGCCGACGCTACCATCATCGTCCAGTCTGGCTCGACCGCCGAGTCCTTTGCCCAGGAGAACTTCCCCAAGGCCAAGATCGTCCCCTACAAGGACGCTACCGAGTGCTTCAGCGCCCTGCAGTCCGATAAGGGCGACGCCGTAGTCACCAACCGCTCCGTTGCCAGCCAGCTGACCGCCGAGCAGTTCAACACCTGCCAGACCATCAAGCAGATCAGCACCGGCGAGGAGTACGCCATCGCCATCAACCAGGGCAACACCAAGCTCAAGGACGATATCAACCAGGCCATCAAGGACCTGACTGACGACGGTACCGTTGACGCCCTCATGGCTAAGTACAACATCAAGTAAATAGATGCTTGATTGCGCGTAGGCCCTTTCCGTTTTGCGGAGAGGGCCTTTGCGCTTCTCTCGACGGAGAGCGTTTCCGTCTCGTTTTGCCGGCAACTTCTACGATAGGAGCCACCTTGTCTCGATTGAACGAAGGGGCCATGGGTCGGCGTTTTCCGCTGCCCTCGATGCTCCAAAAACTAGCCTGCGCCCTAGCTGTGGCGCTCGCTTTGTTGTGCGCGGGGACAGCCGCGCCTTCGACCGCCCAGGCGCTTGAGACCGCAAAGATTACCGCTCGACCCAACACCGGTTCGGGCAGCGCTGTGGTCGGCGGCACCGAGACGCGCATTACCTGGGAAGTTCAGGCCGATGCCGACGAGGAGCTGAGCGGTCTTTCTCTGACGTTTGTCGACGGCACAACGTTTGGTACCGATGACACGCGATTGACGATGCTCTCGGGCGAGGACCTCATGGATCGTACGCCCATGAAGCCCACGTGCAAGGCTGACGGCCAGACGCTCAAGATTGACTTTGGCGAGACGGCGCCTGCCGGCGGCTTTTTCCGTGTCGAGGTTTACGGCGTGACGTTTCCCGTCGAGGGCGGCGATGAGGCCTTTAGCGGAACCTATACGCTCGCCGACGGTTCGACCAAGAAGATTTCCAAGATTCCTTCCGTCGAGATTAAGGGCGTGACGGCCTTCGATAACTTCCTGGCCGATCTTAAGGAGCAGCCGTGGGTCGAGGCCTGGAACTCCAATATGTTCCTGCGCCTGTTCTTGAACCCGGTGATTTTGGTCCAGAGCCTGCCGATCGTCTTTAAGGGCTTCCTTATGTCGCTCTCGATCGTGCTTGTGGCGTTTCCGCTGGCGATCCCCTTTGGCTTTGCCCTGTCGCTCATGCGTATCTCCAAGTCGCGTATCCTGCGTTGTCTTGCCGGCATCTATGTGAATATCATCCGCGGTACGCCGGCGTTCCTGCAGATCTACATTGCATTCTTTGGCCTGCCGCTTGCCGGCGTCAAGGTGGACGACTACGTCTTGGGCGTTATTGTCATGGCCATGAACTCGTCTGCGTACCTGTGCGAGATCTTCCGTGCCGGCATTCAGTCGATCCCCAAGGGCCAGAATGAGGCTGCTCGCTCGCTGGGCATGAACGCCCTCCAGACGCTGCTCTACGTCATGATTCCGCAGACGTTCCGCAATGTCCTGCCTACGTTGACCAGCGAGTTCATCCTGCTTTACAAGGATACGTCGCTGCTCGCGGCCGTGGGCGTGGTCGAGATCGTCATGAACGCCCGCACCATCGTGGCCACGACGGGCTCCATTACGCCGTATGTGGTTGCCGCCCTGTTCTATCTGGTCATTACCCTGCCGCTTGCGCGCTTGGTGAGCGGTCTTGAGGCGAGGCTGCTGGGTACGGCCGAAACCAAAAAGAAGCGTCCCACCAAGAGCGCCGGACAGGTCGTCGCAACGCCCGCCGACCATATCGCTGGTCTGTAAGGAGGTTCTATTATGAGCGAAACCAATAACTCGAACGAGGTCGTCGTCAGCATCAAGAATCTCCAGAAGGCCTTTGGCGATAACGTGGTCCTGCGCGACATCGATCTAGATGTGCGCAAGGGTGAGGTCGTCGTAGTCCTGGGCCCTTCGGGTTCGGGCAAGTCGACGATGCTTCGCTGCATTAACCGTCTTGAGGAGCCCACGAGTGGTTCGATTGTCGTCGAGGGCGTGGATGTGTGCGCCAAGGGCGTTGACCTCAATAAGGTGCGTACGCACTTGGGCATGGTGTTTCAGCAGTTCAACCTGTTCCCGCACCTGTCGGTCAAAAAGAACGTCATGCTTGCGCAGCAAAAGGTGCTCAAGCGCAGCAAGGAAGAGGCCGAGAAGATTGCCATCGAGGAGCTGACCAAGGTCGGCCTGGCCGAGCGCATCGATTTTATGTCGAGTCAGCTTTCGGGCGGTCAGCAGCAGCGCGTGGCCATCGCCCGCGCCCTGTCGATGAATCCGCACGTGATGCTCTTTGACGAGGCCACGTCGGCGCTCGATCCTGAGCTTGTCCGCGATGTATTGGGCGTCATGCGCGATCTTGCGCATGACGGTATGACCATGATCGTGGTGACGCACGAGATGGGCTTTGCCCGCGACGTCGCCGACCGCGTCGTCTTTATGGACGGCGGCGTTATCGTGGAGGATGGCACGCCGAGCGAGGTCTTCGACCATCCTAAGAGCGAGCGCACCAAGGCGTTTTTGGGCAATATCTCATAGCTGCTTTATATGACTGACATAGCAGAAAACGGGAGCTGGATGTGATCCGGCTCCCGTTTTTGTTGGGACACGAATGTGTTTTGGCGCAGAGCGCGTTACGGGCGGAGCTCATTGCCGCTAGGCGAGCTCGGCTCCAAGGGCGCGGCAGGCCGCCTCGCCCTCATCGTCGGGGGCGTCGTAACAGATGACGGAGTCGACCACGTTGACGCCTGCCTCATCGGCGTCCGCCTTCCAATTGTCCATCCATTCGCCTTCGGCCCACGAATAAGAGCCAAAGAGGACGACCTTCTTGTCGCCGAGGGTCTCCTTGACTTCGTCCCACATCGGTTGGAACTCATCGTATTCAAGCTCCTCGGAGCCCATGGCGGGGCAACCGAAGGCGAAGGCATCATAGTCGGCGGCCCTGCCGGCAGAGAAGTCGGCGCAGGGGATGACTTCGGCCTCGGCGCCCGCGGACGTGGTGCCCTCGGCAACGAGGTTTGCCATGGCCTCGGTGTTGCCCGTGCCGCTCCAATAGACGACGGCGATCTTGCTCATGTTGAGTCCTTTCGGTTGTGCGGCGTGCGGCCGCGGTTTGTACGTTCTATCGGGTCGCCTGGGCAAGGTGCGCCAAGCTGCAGCCCTGCTGATAGATAAAGGTGAGGTGTTGGGTGCAGGCACGGTACGCATCAAACGTCGCAAGTGCCTGCTCGACATTCGTATAGACCTTCCAGGCTCCAAAGATCTTGTAGTTCTCGCCACGCTGGGCGATGAACTCGTATACGTCGTCGCAGGGGTACCCCAGGAAGTAGCCAATCTCGTGTGGAAATTCGCAGGCGCAGTCGTTGTTGCAGCAGACTTGCTGATCCAGTGCGCATCGAGTCTGGCCGCAGGCGCATTCCG
>USQE01000163.1 GCA_900556675.1 uncultured Collinsella sp. | reverse complement strand
ACGGCCTTGACCATAGCGGCCTCGGACTCGGCGCTCTGGGAACCGTAAATGAAGGACAGGCCACCCTCGGTAGCGAGCGCGACACCCATGTCGACGCCCGAGACGGACTGCATGATGGCGGAAACCATGGGGATGTTCAGGGTGATTGCCGGCTTCTCACCGCGCTTAAAGCGGGTTAGCGGCGTCTTAAGAGAGACGTTGTTGGGGATGCACTGCGAGGACGAGTAACCAGGGACCAGCAGATACTCCGAAAACGTGTGGGACTCACCGGGAAAGAACGTAGCCATGTTTCTCCTTTTTCCATGCGACCGGTCGGCTGCAGGCCTCGTGGGACCCAGCCCAACCTTGGGCGCCCAATACTGGGGAAGTATCTTAACGCACTTTGACTGCTACAATGCATGATTTAAGAAGAGCACACGAGGGTTTGACGCAGGCTTTGCGTTTGCCCAGCAAACACTTTAGCGGGGAGACGTGGAGCGTATGGAGTACAAGACGACGGCAAAGTTGGTCATTCAAGCGTGCGACAAGGATCTGCCGGGCGTCTTCGGCCACGGCTGCGTCTTGCTGCTGCAAGGTATCGCCCGCGAGCACTCGCTCAACCGTGCCGCCAAGAGCATGGGCATGGCGTATTCCAAGGCCTGGCGCATTGTGAACGAAGCCGAAGGCCAGCTAGGCTGCAAGCTCATCGAGCGCGACGGCGCCCGCGGATCCACCCTCACCCCCGCCGGCGAGCGAGCCATCGCGGTCTACGAGACGTTGCAGGGCGAGATCAACCAAGTAATTGCAACAAGGGCCAACGATCTCATCGCCAGCATCAAAGAGTAGCCAATTTGGGACGGGGCTTTTTAGCTGCACAACCCCTTCTCATAAGTTGCGGTGAAATAGGGACTGTTTATGCCGATAAAGCCGTAAATCAATCCCTATTTCACCGCAACTTATGGAGTTGAGGATGATTTAGCTAGTTGCGAAGGGCGTTGTCTAGGGTTGACGCTACAACCAGTGGGTTGTCGGTGCCGGCGAAGAGGCGGATGGTGCTCCCCTGCATGCCTCGCGGAGCAGATAGGCGCGTCGTTGCGCCGCCGGCGGGCGATGTGCGGAACTCCCCCGGCAAAGCATCGAGCAGCTCGCGCGCGCCACACTCGATAAGGTCAAATTCAACTGCCGGGCCAAAGCCGTGCTCGAGGATTCCCGTTGCAACCGCATGGTCGAGATGCGAGCTCAGTCCGGGATAGCGCACGTTGCGTACCATCTCATTGGCGGCCAGATACTCGGCCAGTGCACGGGCGCGGTCGAAATGCGCCTGCATGCGAACATCGAGCGAGTCCAGTCCCCGCTCCAGCACAGCGGCCTCGTCAGCAGTCAAATCAAGCTTGGCCAAGCCACAGCCCTCAAGCAGGGCATACGCGCACTCGGCAGCAGCATCCACACGATGGCGCTTGAGCTGCGAGCGCGCCACCGAAGCGGCAACGAGCTTGCGCGGAGCCTTGCCGGCGCAAACACGGTCGAGTGCGTCAAGCGACAGGACGGCACCCAAACGCAGGGGATCGCACCCAAAGACACCAGCCACCGTGTTATCCACCACGAGCAGCGCGCGGGCCTCACGAGCCGCGCGGCCCAGAGCGCGAAGGTCGGGCACACGCAGACCAAACCCGCCGATAGAGTTGACGAACCACCACAGATTCGGCCCCTCGGCATCAAACGAAGCATCAAAGTTCTCGGACGCGGCGGCAAACGCCTCGACGGACGGCGAACCCACCAGCGCGACATCGCAGCAATCAAAGCCGCTCGCAAACGCATCGGCAAAGTCGTCCGCAAAGGCCACCAGGCGGTCACCGGAGCGCACAATTCCCAATAGCGACAACGCTGCTGGCACATGTGATGCCGCGAGCAACCGCGCTTCACGCGCGCCGGCCCTTGCAGCCCAGGCCTCTTCTAGCTGCTGTACGCCCATACGGCACCGTCCCTTCAAAACAAAACCCACGATGCGGATGTTCCCCGCGTCGTGGGCAACGGCTGCAGTATAGCGCCGATATGCAACGAATCGCCTAAATGTTGAGCGTGTGATAGTTCACACTCGCGCCCGGAGCGTCAACGGCCACGCCATAGGTCTCAGGATAGATGCGCGTCGAAAACACGAGCGCGCCATCGTTCACAAACACCTCGACCGACGAGACATCGCCGACAATGCGCACGTTACGAACCTCGTCGACGGGCTCCCAGCGCACGGTACGACCGCAGCCGGCAGAAGCGCGACCTTCATCGGTAAATCGCATCTCAAAGCGCGCGGGCAGTTCGCCCTCAGCGGGCATAAACGCCAGTTTCAGCTCGCCATCAACGGTTGCGGTAAACGCGCCTTCGACACCGTCGACAACAACGTCAAAGCAGGTATCGCCGGCAACCTCCAACGAGCCCTCCCCCACACGCACCGAGGCATAATGGAGCTCGATCTCGCGCGCCGGCTGCTGCAGCACCACGCCGCCGGCACCGGCTGTAAGCTCACGCGGCACCGTCATGCAGTGCTGCCAGCCGCACGCCACGGTGGGCGCGTTGCCATAGGTCGGCTCATCGGGCATGCCCATCCAGCCGATCAGAATGTGGCGACCGTCCTCGGCCGTGAACTCCTGCGGAGCATAGAAGTCAAAACCGGCGTCCCACAGGCGGAACTCGCCCAGCTCATAGGCACCGTCACCACCGGTAATGTCGCCCGTTATCGGCATGTAACCAGCAGCGTATACGTTGCCGCGGTCCCAACGACCGCCCTCGAGTCCCTGGGGAGAGAACGACAAAAATGCAGCGGTATCGCCATTCGCATCGAGCTCAATATAACCTGGGCACTCCCACATGAAGCCAAAACGCTCGGGCGTAGACACACGGCTCTCGAGTTCCCAGCTCAGCATATCGGCCGAGCCATACACCAGGATCTCGCCTACATCGCGCCCGGCACCCTCGCCGTGCATCGCACAAAAACGGCTCTCGACATGCGGACCATCCACGCGACGACGCGCGCCCAGCACCATGTGATAACGCCCGTCCGAGTCACGCCACACCTTGGGGTCGCGCACGTGACAGGTCAAATCCTCGGGATAATCCTCGGAAGCCAGCACCACACGCTTTTGGCTGAACTCCCGACCGGCAAGGCCATCGACGCTCTCGACATAAACAGTATCGGCGCGGCGGCCGGTATTGACGTAGTCGTACGTCCCGTCCGCATCGGAAAGCTTAACGTTGCCCGTATAGAGCACGCGAATGCGACCGTCTTCGGCAAGCGCGGAGCCCGAATACACACCGTGGCAATCAAACGGCTCGTCGGGCAGCAGTGGGGCGCCAACGTAGTCCCACGTCATAAGGTCGCGGCTCGTCGCATGGCCCCAGACCTTAACGCCGCCCTCGACATCAAACGGCGCATACTGAAAATAGGCATGGAACACGCCGCCCGCCTGGCAAAGACCGTTGGGGTCGTTGAGCCAGCCCGCCGGCGGCATAATATGGAAGCGCTGGCCATACGCGCCATGACCGCACTCAGAGGCGGCAGCATCAACAGCGGCAACCAGCTTTGCAAGGTCGCGGCCAAGTGCATTAGACATATCAAAGTCCTAACGGATCGAAAGTTACAAGGCGCCACAGATCGGCGCCAGATGCGGGAAACACCCGCGAGCATACAGCCCGCGGGCATTCCCTCAATCAAAAGCTCTTAGGCCTGCTCGGAAGCCTTGGGCTCGTCCTTGTACAGGACAAACGAGACGCCAAAGGAAACCAGCGCAGCGACCGCAAACATGATCGTGTACTGCACGGGTTGGGCCAGGCACAGCAGGATACCGAAGATACCGGTAACGCCCGTGCCGGAAGCAGCAAGCGAGGTGAGTGCACAGACCAGGGCACCGCAACCGCCGCCGATGCAGCCGGC
>USQE01000162.1 GCA_900556675.1 uncultured Collinsella sp. | reverse complement strand
GTGCGGGCGATGACGCCCCCAAGACGCAGCCAGGCGCCGCGGGCACTCGTTTCGCCACCCCGGATTCAGAGGATCAGCTGTTTAGTCCGATCCCCGCACAGCCGGCAGATCAGGCACAGCCGGCATCAGATCCCTTTGCCTACAACCCCACCAATGATGTCGAGCTTTCCGAGGCCGCGGGTTTTGAGCCCGTGCAGAAGGTGACCGCTCGCGTGGATCAGCCCCAGGCGGACGCTGTCGCGCCGCAACCTGTCATGGCCGGTATTCCCGACCCCATGTCTCCTGCGACTCCGGCGCCACAGCCTGCGCAGTCCGGTCTTTTTGCCGGTATTCCCGATCCTACGCAGCCCGCGGCTCCCGTAGTCGAGAGCGATCAGGCCGCCGAGGTCGCAAGCCTCGACAATGCGCTCAACAACCCCGACTTTACGTCGGTGTTTGCGCCCATCGATCCGCAGGCCAGCCGCAAGAAGATGGCCAAGCAGGCCGGTGTCGAGCCCGTCATCCTCATGGAGCACGTCACCAAAATCTACCCGGCACAGCCCAACAAGCCCGCGCTCGACGACATCAACATCGAGATCTATCCTGGCGAGTTTGTCTTCCTGGTCGGTCACTCCGGCTCGGGTAAGACCACGCTGCTTTCGACGCTCAACCGCGACGTCAAGCCGACGAGCGGCCGCATTTTGGTCGCCGGCCAGGACCTCATGAAGATCAAGAACCGCAAAGTTCCGTTCTTGCGTCGCCAGATCGGTGCCGTGTTCCAGGACTTTAAGCTCCTGCCGCAGAAGACCGCCTACGAAAACGTGGCGTTTGCCCTGCAGTGCATCGGCAAGCCCAAGGGCGTCATTCGCAGCCAGGTGCCCGAGGTGCTTCGCCTGGTCGGTCTGGCCGATCAGATGGACTCTCTGCCCGATCAGCTGTCCGGTGGCGAGCAGCAGCGAGTCGCCGTTGCCCGCGCTATGGTCAACCGTCCGCCGCTGCTTATTTGCGACGAGCCCACGGGCAACCTCGACCCCGCGATTTCGCTGGGCATTATGAAGCTGCTCGAGCGCATTAACCGTACCGGCACCACCGTGATCGTCGCCACGCACGACCGCGAGATGGTCGATAGCATGCACCGTCGCGTGATCGCCCTCGAGGGCGGCCACGTAATCCGCGACCAGGAGAGGGGAGGTTACGGCAACTATGGCACCAACTAACGTGGGCTATTCGCTCAAAGAGGCTATCAGCCACTTCTTCCGTAACTGGACCACCTCGCTCGGCGCCGTCATCACGATCTTCCTTTCGCTGTTTATCATCGGCCTGTTCATTATGGGTTCCGCGATGCTGAACTCCGTGATCGGTACCGTCGAGGATCAGGTTGTCATCAATGCCTTTATTAGCGATGACGCCGATCAGGCAGACGTCCAGGCCTTTGAGGCCGAGCTCAAGACGTGGAGCAACGTCAAGTCCGTGACCTATAAGGATAAGGACGACGCGCTGGCCGAGTACACGAGCAAGATGTCGGGCAACGCCGACGCCACCATGAGCGCGCTCGACGGCCAGAACCCGCTTCCCGCCTCGTTTGCGATTGAGATGGACGATCCGTCTCAGGTCGAGAGCACGGCCAAGAAGCTCAAGAAGAACGCCGACTTCCAAAAGATCGCGGACGACGGCGACGTCAACGCGAGCGTGCTGTATGGCCAGGAGGAAGTAAGCCGCCTGTTCCAGGTGACCAACTACATCCGTATCGCCGCCGTGGTGCTCGTCGGCCTGCTGACCTTTATCGCGTTCATCTTTATCAACAACACGATTCGCCTGTCCATTACGGCGCGTCGTCGCGAGATTGCGATTATGCGCCTGGTGGGCGCCAGCAACGGCTTCATTCGCGGGCCGTTCATTACCGAGGGCGTGTTGCAGGCCATTCTGGGCTCGCTGCTTTCCATCGGTGTTTTGGAGCTGCTGCGCAATCTGATGATTCCGCGCCTGCAGGCGAGCGTCGGCTGGATGTCGTTTGCGCTGCCGATGCAGTACTATCTGGTGACCTACGCCGCACTGATTCTCGTCGGTGTCATTATCGGTCTCTTTGGTTCTGCCATCGCCATGCGCCGTTATCTGCGCGTGTAGGCGCTGCGGATATGCCGTCTGCAACGGGTCGTCTCTTTTGGGGGCGGCCCGTTTTTTGATCCCTAGGGGACGGAGGAAAACGGATCATAGCGGCGCTGGTCTATCTATGTGATCCGTTTTCCTCCGTCCCCTAGGGATCATTTGGGTAGACTCTTGGGGTGTAAACGGCAATCGATAGCAAGGAGGCGCCATGGGGCGCAATAACAAGCATAAGCGTGGAGCTCGCAATAAGCGCGGGCCGGTGCGCAGCGAGCGTCGTCCGAGCCTGACTGGCCGCGTGCAGCTCCATGAGCACAGTGCCTATGTCATAACCGAAAACGGCGACTACAAGGTCATGGGCCGCGGCAAGCGCGAGATCATGGATGGCGATACCGTTGCCGTGAGCATTAAGAACAGCCCGCATGGTGAGCGTCGCGCCGTGATTGAGGGCGTCATCGAGCGTGCCGCCATCAACGTGGTGGGTACGTATCAGACGGCCGGCCCGCTTGGTGTGATCGAGCCGCTCGATTCGCGTCTCAAAGCCGATTTCTTTATTTTGCCCGAGGACACTTCGGCGGAGCGCCTGGGCGTGCGTCCTGGCGATGTCGTCGTCGCGCGCATCCTAACGTATCCGACGCGTCTGGAATCGGGCACGGTGACGATCGATCGCCGCATTGGCGGCGATGACGCGCCCGATTTGGGTGTTCAGTATGTGATGGCGCGTTATGGCTATACCGACAGCTATCCCGAGGCCGCACTTGCCGAGGCCGAGGCGCTTACGCTCGATGTGACCGCAGCGCTTAAAGACCCGCTTCGTCGTGACCTGCGCGATCGTTTTGTCATCACCATCGACCCGGTTGATGCGCGCGACTTTGACGATGCCATCTCGCTCGAGCGCACGCCCGAGGGCGGCTATAAGCTGGGCGTGCATATCGCCGACGTTTCGCACTATGTTGCCTGGGACGGGCATATCGACCTGGAGGCCCGCCATCGCACGACGTCGGTGTACCTTGCCGATCGCGTGCTTCCCATGCTGCCCGAGCGCCTGTCTAATGACCTGTGCTCCCTACGCCCCGATGAGGATCGCCTGGCGTTTACCGTCGACATCGAGCTCGACGCGCAGGGCCGTGTGCGTCATTACGACCCCTATCCCAGTGTGATTCGTTCGCGTGTGCGTATGGACTATGACGGCGCCGAGGCGCTGCTGGTGCGCGCCGGCGCAGTTGAGTATTCCGTGTTGGAGGGCGCTGCGGAGGATGTCGCTGTGGCCGAAGCCTCGCGCGAAAAAGCGCTTGAGCGCGGGCTTGCGTGCGAGGACACTGCTCACAGCTGTAACGTTGACCTGGCCGATTTCCTGGTCGCCGCAAACGAACTCGCGGAGCTTCGGCGTCGCATACGTCGCGCACGCGGTTCGGTCGACTTTGATACGGCCGAGATTCGCGCGCTGCTGGATGAGGACGGCGTGCCTGTGCAGATTGTGGCACGCGAGCGTTCCTGCGCAACCTCGCTTATCGAGGAGGCAATGCTGCTGGCTAACGAGTGCGTGGCCGAGTGGCTGGCCGACCGCGATATCGAGGCGTGCTATCGTGTGCATGATGACCCCAGCCCCGACAGCCTACACGGTGCTGCTGTGGCGCTGACGCAGCTCGGCATCATCGATGATCGCCGTGCGGCGGGCATTGCCCTGGGAAGTCCCGACGAGTTGCAGGCGACGGTTGACGCCGCTGCCGGTACGGCTAACGCGCCGCTCGTCAACACCCTTCTTCTGCGCAGCATGCAGCGAGCGTTGTACAAGCCGCGCAACGAGGGTCACTTTGCGCTCGCCGCGCCGTGCTACTGCCACTTTACGAGCCCC
>USQE01000161.1 GCA_900556675.1 uncultured Collinsella sp. | reverse complement strand
CGGTCATCTTCTCAAACTGGGGCTCAAGACCGTTGATCTTGTCGACGATCTTGTAGTAGCGCTTCAGGTCCTTATCGGATCCAAAGGACAGCAGCTTTGACATGAATCCCATGTGGTTTTCCTTTTTGGCCATCGCCCGCGGTATGAAACCTTGGACGAGTTAAACACAGATATTTGTACTTTAGCCAAACAAGGCGCCGCCTATGCGGTCGACACGCTCGACCACGTAATAACTACGACAGCCTGCCAAAAAGGGACTGGTTTATTTTGGCAGCTTTTATCTGGGAAAACGCTGCCTCTCTGCCATTTGGTGCAAATCAACCTGTCCCATTCGCACCAACCTGGTGCAATGGGGACGGGTTAGCTTGCACCAATAAAAAGAAAAGGGCCGCGCACCCAAATGGATGCGCGGCCCTTATGCCATGAATGCGAGTGTTTCCGCGGCGAGCTATTTACTCAGCAGCCTCGGTGGTCTCGGCCTCGGCAGCGGCCTCCTCGACGGGAGCCTCTGCGGGAGCCTCGGCGGCCTGCTTGGCAGCCTCCTCGGCAAACTTAGCGGCACGCTTAGCCTTCTCGGCAGCCTTAGCCTCAGCGGCGGCCTTGCGAGCGGCCTCGGCCTCAGCAGCCTTGGCGGCCTTGGCAGCCTTGGCCTCCTCGGCCTTCTTGAGCTGAGCGGCAGCGGCGCCACCGAACTTGTCGGCGAAGCGCTGGACGCGTCCACCGGTGTCGACGAACTTCTGCTGGCCGGTGTAGAACGGGTGGCACTCGTTGCAAAGCTCGACCTTCATCTCGGACACGGTAGCGTGCGTCTTGAAGGTGTTGCCGCAGGAGCACGTCACCGTGCACTCGACATACTGGGGATGGATACCCTGCTTCATGGTAGGACTCCTTATTGGTCAGGCGCTGGTTACCGATCAGCGCATAAGGCGTCTTGGTTTCCGACCAAGACAACAAACTCGGCTATGTTACCACAGCGTCGAGCGTCCCACAAAAGGTTCACGGTCTTTGCGTTGTGCATCGCGCCCAAGGCACGGCAGACGACACGACGAATCGCGGCAAACGGGCGCCTTTGCCCCTTCTCCCATGTTGCAGACGTGTAACGCCGCAGCAAAGGTGCCCTTTTTTGCGCCAGACAGGTACAATGATGAACACTGTACCGTAGCGGAGCGCCCCGCGCGCGCCGCAATCACGCGAAAGGGTTTCCCATGGCCGAGATCTCGTCCTCCCGTATCGTCATCACCGTCCTTGGCAAGAACCGCCCCGGCATCGTCGCCGGCGTCACCCGTGTCCTAGGCGAGGCCAACGTCGACATCCGCGACATCACGCAGTCCATTATCGAGGACATCTTCACCATGACCATGCTGGCCGATACCGCCGAGTCCAAGCTCGACTTCGCCGAGCTGCAGAAGGCGCTGGCCGAGGCCGGCGAGCTTTCGGGCGTCAACGTGTCCATCCAACGCGAGGACGTCTTCAACTTTATGTACCGCCTGTAGCGAGCAAGCCGCTGGGGATAGCCTGACGCGCGCATGCCCATGCAAGTCACCCCGATGCGGCCCGGAGAGGAGCGCGCATGGCCTACGACGCCAAGAAAATCTATTACCGCTTCGACGACCACCTGAGCCGCCTGGTCTTGGATTACGAAGCGAGCCGCCAGATTTCGCCCGAAAGCGAAAATCTCTACTATGGCCTGCCGACTGACCCTTATGACGAGGGCCTATTTGTTGAGCACAATGTCAAGCGCGGCCTGCGCAATGCCGACGGCTCGGGCGTGGTCGCGGGTCTCACCCGTATCTCAGATGTGCATGGCTACAACAAGGTCGACGGAAAGGTCGTGCCCGATCAGGGCAAACTCACGCTTCGTGGCTACAGCATCGAGGATCTGGTCAACAACGCCCAGGCCGAGGATCGCTATGGCTACGAAGAGGTCGCCTACCTGCTCATCACGGGCTCACTGCCCACCAAAGAGGAGCTCGACGGTTTTTGCGGACGCCTGGGTGCTTTTAGGCATCTGAGCGACGAATACGTCCGCGAGTTCCCCATGACCACGGTGTCGTCGAGCATCATGAATGTGCTTCAGCGCGCCGTGCTGCTGCTCTACGCCTTCGACGCCGAGCCCGACGCCATTACACCCGAGCACGAAATCGACGTCGCCATCTCCATGCTCGCCCGTCTCCCCCGCATCGCCGCCTTCGCGCATATGGCCTCGGTCGCCAAGCGTCGCGGCTCCGAGGTTCATGTACCGCACCCCACACCCGGCCTCTCCACCGCCGAGACCATCCTGCAGGTGCTCCGCGGCGGCATGGCATTCACCCGCGACGAAGCCATGCTGCTCGACGTGATGCTCATGCTGCATGCCGAGCACGGCGGCGGCAACAACTCCACGTTTGCCTGCCGCGTGCTGTCCTCCTCGGCCACCGACCCGTATTCCGCCTACGCCGCGGCTATCGGCTCGCTCAAGGGCCCGCGCCACGGCGGCGCCAACGCCAAAGTCGTGTCCATGCACGAGGACATCCGCGCGCATGTCTCCAATTGGGAGGACGAGGACGAGGTCGCAGCCTACCTGGGCAAGATTCTCGACAAGCAGGCCTTCGACGGCACGGGCCTCATCTACGGTATGGGCCACGCCGTCTACACGCTGAGCGACCCGCGCGCCGAGGTGTGCCGCCGTTACGCGCGCACGCTTGCCGCCAAGAAGGACCTGGGCGAGGAGTTCGCGCTCATCGAGCGCATCGAGCGCCTGGCACCGCAGGTGATGCGCGATCACGGCATGACCAAGCCCATCTGCGCCAACATCGACCTGTACACGGGCTTTATCTACAAGATGCTCGGCGTGCCCGAGACACTCTTTACGCCGCTGTTCGCCGTCGCCCGCATGGCCGGCTGGTCGGCGCACCGCATGGAAGAGCTCTTCTGCGCGCACCGCATCATCCGTCCCGCGTATCGCCCGGTTATCGAGCCGCTGGAGTACAAGCCGCTCGCCGATCGCTAGAACGCGGACCGTTATAGAACCCGAGCGTGGCCAGGGCATCACCGCCCTCGGCCACGCTTTTTATGCCAGCAGAAAGGGCTGCATCGAATGATTGTTTTTTCCGATATGGATGGAACGCTGTTGACGAGTGACAAGCAGATGAGCGACGCCACCTGGGCGATGCTCGACGAGCTCGCACGTCGCGGCATTGAGTTTGTACCGTGCACGGGACGTCCGCTGTCGGGCATCTTTGAGCCCATCCTCGCCCATCCCGCCGTGCACTATGCCGTCTGTGCCAATGGCGCCAGCGTCTGGCAGCTCGACGACGATGTGCCCACCGATACCTCGCGCGCCACGCGCATCTTGAGCCGACCGCTCGATTGCGGCATTGCCCATCGCATCCACCGCATCGCCGCCGGCCACGATGTGACCTTCGATATCTTCGCCGACGGCCAGTGCTTCCTCCCCCGCTCGCTCTACACGCGCCTGGACGAATTCTGCGGCGGTGACCCCCACATCGCGGCTTCGCTCAAGCGCACACGAACACCGATCGACATGGATATCGACAGCAAGATCGACGAGGTCGAGACGCTCGAACGCATCGCCATGTACTGGCACGACCCGGCCGATCGCGACGCCATCGCGTCGGAGCTCGACACGCTCGGAGGCATTGAGGTCACGCGTTCGTACGCCATGAATATCGAGGTCATGGGCGAGGGCGCCACCAAGGGAACGGCCCTCACGTGGCTATGCGAGCACCTGGGCGAGCGTCTCGCCGACACTTGGGCGTTCGGCGACAACATCAACGACATCCCCATGCTGCAGACAGCGGGCCACGGCATGGCCATGATCAACGGCGAACCCGAGGACCGCGAGGCCGCCGACGCCATCACCGAATACGACAACGACCACGACGGCGTCGCCCGGACCATCATGGCCGGCCTCGCCTAGTCATTGGGGACGTTCTTAAACGACTAGTCATTGGGGAC
>USQE01000160.1 GCA_900556675.1 uncultured Collinsella sp. | reverse complement strand
GCTTGTGTTTCACATCGCGCCCCACAACGCTAGTCCAGCTTGGTGCCCGGTACTTGCGGAGCCTCTTTAAGCAACGCTTTGAGCTCGTTCAAAATGGAAACGGGCTGTCGATCGACAGCGTCCAGATGAAGCGTCGCTACACGAATGGGTGGCTGATATTCAAGCGAGCCGATGAGCACGGGGGAACCCAGGAACCGCTCGATTTCGTCTGCGATCGCGTCGGTCTCTTCGGGATCAAAGTCGTCGAAAAGCGCCACGAATGTCGGCCCCGTCGAGCGGAACAGGCGACCCTTGCCGCGCGAACAATCCATGAGGCAGGCGGCACTTTCGGCGAGCACGCGGTCGCCTGCATCGAATCCAAAGCGGGCATTGACTTCGGCGATATCGTCGACCTTAATGGCAATAAAGCCTGCCTCGCGCGCCACGCGGCGCATCTCTCCAATAGCGTTGACCAGCGCGTGGACATCGCCCAGGCCCGTTACCGAGTCGGTCGTATCTGCCAAGCTTCGGTTGATGATAGTGCCCACATACATGCTGGGCTCGGTATCGGTGCCGTCCAAGCGGTAACCTGTGCAGTCGCAAAGCACGTATTTTCCGGTGGCATCCATTACGCGATACTGCATGTAGTGGAAGTGCCACGTGCCGTTTATCACCATGTCGAGCTCGGCGCGTACGTTGTCGCGGTCCTCGGGATGAACGCGGGCGAGCCACATGTCGAGTGAGTTAAAAGGGTGCTGGGAGGGCAGGTCAAAATCGCGCACGGCGTTAACCGACCATTGCGATTCTCCCGTATCGAGGTTAAGGATGAACGGATAGCGCGTCTCGGAGCTCATGGAGATCGCTTGGAACACCCGGTCGTTGCAGGGAAGCTGATCGACGATTGGGCGTTGCGGCGCGTCATTGTCTTTCGGTTGCTGCACACGATGCATAAGCTTATAGCGATACATCTTGCGATCGGCATCCATCGTCATCTGGCGACGCGTGTCGCCGGCAAGTGGATCGACGCGCGAGCAGCCAAAGCTAAAGCTGGCGATCATGGGCGCCTTGCCACTTGAGCTCGCCTCGATCAGCCCGGCACGTACCCGCTCCAAGCGCTGCTCGAGTTCGGTCTCGTTTGCGGAGAGCGAGATGAGCACAAACTCGTCTCCACCGATGCGGAACAGCATCTCATCGTGCTCCATGGTTTCGGAGAGCGTGCGGCAGATGTTCAGAATATAGCGATTGCCTTCGGCGTGGCCAAACCTATCATTGCAATGTTTGAGATGGTCGATGTCAATATAGGCGCAGGTGAAGGGGTCACCTTTGTGCCAGAGCTGCTCGACGTGACGGTCGAGTCCGCCGCGGTTGCCCAAGTTGGTGAGCGGGTCGATATAGGCGTTGCTCTCAAGCAGCCGGCGCTCTTGTTGCAGGATGGCATGCGTCTTTTGCAGTTGCTCGCCAACGGCGCGCAGCTCAGCAGGCAGCGCGGCAACATCGAGTTCGGCGGTCGAGATGCCATTCGCGAGTCGCTGAAGATAGGCAATAATCGATTGCTCACCCAGGCGATATGACTCGTTCATGATGGATAACCTCCTTGGGCGGAACAACGGTTTGTATCATATCCCCAATTCGGTTTGAATTGGGGTAATAAGTTAGCTAATGGAGACAAATGCCCCCTTCGACGGTGGCGTTTTGCGCGCGAGCGTATCAGTTGTTATTGCCACCATCGAGCAATGCCTCAAAATCCTTCGCCGGCATGGGGCGGTAGTAGAGGAAGCCCTGAGCGTAGCGGGCACCCATGTGGCGTAGCATGTTCGCCTGCTCATCTGTCTCGACGCCTTCGATTACAATGGGCAGATGGAGCGACTGCGCCATCTCGAGCATCGATGACACGATCTGCGCGCTGCGGCCTTGATCGCGGTCGGTGGGCACAAAGGTGCGGTCGAGCTTGATGACGTCGACGTTGACGTTCTTGAGCATCGCGAGCGTGGACTGACCGGTGCCAAAATCGTCCATATAGGTCGAGAAGCCGCGGGTGTGCAAGTCGGCTGTCAGTTTGTCCACGGCTTCGGACTCTCCCGTATAAGCCGTCTCGGTGATCTCGATGCGCATGAGCTCGGGCGGCAGGTTGTATTGGGCGGCGAGCGATCCCATATGCTCGGCAACGTCGCAGGCAAGAATGTCCACGCGAGACACATTAAGCGAGACCGGAACCACGCGAAGACCGCGATCGAGACACTCGCGAAGCCATATGGCGACACCCTGCCAAATGTACTTGTCGAGCGTCACCACAAAGCCGCTTTCCTCGAGTGCGGGAATAAACGTTGCGGGCGAAATGAGAGAGCCGTCCTTGTCAATCCAGCGCGTAAGTGCCTCGGCGCCAATGATCTCGCCGGTTTCCATATCGACCTGGGGCTGCAGGTAGTACGTGATGCGGCCATTTGAGAGCGCGTACTGGAACTCGGTCAGCGTGCGGTGGAACGCAATCTCGTGTTCATATTCTTCGGGGCGGAAAATAGCAATGCGCTCCTTGAAGTCGTTTTTGGCGCGTCGATTGGTAAACATGGCCTTTGCCTGCGCATCGATGGTGATCTCCTCATTGGAGTCGATGGGGTAAATGCCCATGGACGGCCAAAAACCTACGCCGTCATCATGCCTGGCTACTGCCTCGCGAACGCGGTTGTAGATTTGATGGACGGTGATGTGCTTAAAGGGGATGAGTACGCAAAAGTCATCTTGGCCCCAGTACCCTGCGACGCCCATATCGGCATTCTCGATGTCCTTGAGGACCGTGCCCACATCGGCGAGTACGCGGTCGCCCTCGGCCTGGCCGTGCCATTCATTAAACAGGCGCATGTGGCCCATGTCGACCGTGGCGATGCACCAGGCGCCGTCGCGCCTTGCCTCGAGAAAAGCGTTGGCGCGCCGCATAAACTCGCTGGGTCGATAGAGGCCCGTGAGCGAGTCGATACGTTCGGCGATGGCGCTTTTGCGCTCAGCCTCGGGTATGGGGAGGCTGTCGTTGGGAACAAGCCCGCCGGCCGTGCGAAGGCGACGGTCGAGTTCGCCTAAAACGGCGGTCGCCTGATGGGTTAAGTGCTCGTAAAATGCCGGGACGACAAGACAGACGGGAGTAATGGTGTCGCCCGCGATTTGCACAGGAGCGAAAACGGCCTCTTTAAGGTGGCGGGTCAGTTGCTCGAATGTCTCGTGGTCCAAATCGTTGCTGAGCACGACAAACTGGACGCTTCGTGAACGGTAGACCCGGCTCCTGCCGCGGGTGATCGACAGCATGCGGCCCGCGTATTCGGCAAGCATGTTGTCGACAGCCTCGGCCCCGTAGAGCTCGTTGAGCTTTGTCGTGCCACGAACGCGCACCGCTATAAGCCCTGTCTTGCAACGGTCAAGGCGGCAGGTATCGATAGCGTTGACCAGCATGCGCTGCGTTCCGAGGCCTGTGGCGGCGTCGACGGTTTCGACAAGTGAGTGGTTGACGAGCTCGCCGACATAGAGCGAGGGGACATTTCCGTCGCCGTCGATACGAAACCCGCGAGCACGGCAAAGGACGTAGTCGCCGACGGCGTTGCGCACACGATACTGCATGACGCGACGGTGCTTGGTACCGTTGTAGACTTGGTCGATGTCGTTGACGCAGGCCTCAAGGTCGTCGGGATGGACGCGCGTTTTCCAGTAATCGCGACAGTTGTCTATATGCTCCGAAGGAAGACCGAGGTCGCGCAAGGCACCTTGTGACCAAAGGGTGCGATGTTTGTCCAAGTTCTCGATAAAGAAATAACGGCCCTCGTTGAGCATCGAAAAGGCGTCAAAAATACGATCGCTTATTTCGAAGTCGTCGGCGTGGACTTGCGTGATATTGCGCCGATCGAGGTGCATGGCATGACGTAGCTTGTAGTCGTACATGCGATGGTCGGCATCGAGTGTCATGCGATTGGAGGCTTCGCCCAGGGCGGGGTCGGCGTGTGCCACTCCGT
>USQE01000159.1 GCA_900556675.1 uncultured Collinsella sp. | reverse complement strand
AAACTCAATGTCTCGTTCTGTGACATCTAGCAGCAAATATGACCTCTAACCGTTACAGATCGAGACATTTGCCGGGGAGGGGTCCCGTCACGGCAAGACGCCCGCCGCCTAGATACAGAATCCGGGGATCACACAGGTTCGTTTATTTGGCTTGTCCGCAGGCGTTGCGTACGTAAAGGCGTCGCCGTCGTGGCCCACGCGATTCAAATAGAGTGTGCCTCCACTCTCCGATGTGTCAGGACTCGCCGTTCGTTCCCACCAACAGGTGTCCTTGCCCTTCCACTGGCGAACCAACATCTCGTTTGTGGTATACGGACTCACCTTGAGCTCGCGGAAGAGCTGATACTCCTTGCCCTCGCCGTTGTAGATGTCTGCCAGGTAGTGATAGCTCTCGGCAAACGAATCGGGCGGTTGCGTACCGCACAGCTCGACCATGGCGGGCAGCCAAAGGGTTGCGGGCAACTCGCTCAGACACGATGCACTGTTGGCGGCGCCAGCGTTATTCGAGACCTTTTTGACAGATTTGATGAGTGCGCGTAGCTCATTGGGCAGCAGCTTAAGGCCGTCGCCGTCGAGCCATTCTCGCAGCTCGCAATCTGCCCAGCCGGAGCTCGGCGGTTCAGCCGCAGCGTTGCGCTCGGCAATACCCGCGTCGAACATAAACGTCAGCCCGGCCTTGCCCGTACCGTCCAGAAGCTCATCGTGACGGATGCCCACAAGCTGCGCGCCGACCTCCAGCCCGTTGGTGAGCGTGACACGCTTGGTGCACGGATAGGGGATATGCCCATCAGCGTCGAGCAGGTGGTAACGCTTGGCAATCTCGCGTGCCTCGCTACGGGTCTCGGCGGCCTTAATCTTGAGCGAAATCTCCTGCAGCTGATCCCAGGTGTAGTCGTCAAGCATACCGCGGATGCCGTCAAGGTAGTCGGGGATGCCAAAGCCATGGGTTGCCGCCCCGATAACGCTGAGCCCCGCAACGGCTGCGATAGCGCCGCCGATAATAAAGCGGCGGCGGGTCATGGCATCGTGGCGGGCCTGATTCAGGATCTCTCGTGCGCGCTCGCCGGCGACGTCGACCTTAAGGTACGTGCCAGAATCGATATCAATCGCGGCCTCGTCTCCTGTGCCTTCGCGGCCCTCGGATTCGGCATCAGTGAGGTATGCCGAGAGCACCTCGAGCATCTGCTGCTCGGTGGGACGATCGCCCTGCTCGACTGAGATGCCTTTCATGATGATCTGGACGAGCGCTTCATCGTCCTTGCAGCGCGGCTCGAGCGCTGCCGGCTTGGTCTTGGTCTTTACGAGATAGAACGAGCCGGTTGCAGCGGCGTCCGTCGACTCAAAGTCAAACGGTTTGCGACCGCTGTAGAGCTGGTACAGAATGCTCGAAAGCGCATAGACGTCGATCGCGGGCGAACGGCGAAGGGCCGCGATGCCTTCGATATCCTGCGTGAGCATCTCGGGCGCGGCGTATGCGGGTGTGGCAAAGCGCCAGATGTCGGCGCGCCGGGTGATCGTGTCGTCGCCGAGAGCCATGGTCGCGGAGCCCATGTCGATGAGGCAGGGGTCAAAGGAACAATCGGCAATCTGCTGCTCGAGTGTTCGGCTGGTGGTGCGGAACATGATATTGGCAGGCGACAGGTCGCGATGGATGACCGGATTCACGAGGCCTTGGGTCATCAAGAGCGCACGAAGCACGGCGTTTCCGACGGCGGCGACCATCTGGGTGGTCAGCCCGCCCGAGGCGTCGTGCGGAAGCAGGGGCAGCGCCTGCTTGAGCGAGGTGCCCTCGACCCACTCCATGAGGATGAGAGGGTCATCCTCGCACGATCCGTAGCCATAGACGCGCGGAAATCCGCGCAGGTGCGAGACGGTACACAGATGACGGTACTCCTCGAACAGCGCGGCGGTGCTGGCCAGGTGCGCTGCCGATTGCTCGGCGGAGCGGTCGGGGGCTTGGCCGGAAAGGATGGCGTTGTCCTTGAGTAGCTTGACGGCAAAGACCTCGCCGCTCGTGTTGGTCGCGCGCAGCACGTGTCCGATGTTGCCGTTGTTGCGGTGGGCCGTCTGGAGAATAAGCGTCATAAACCGACGCTTGGCCTCGTCCTCGGCGCTGGGGTCGACCGCCACGGCGGTGTCGAACGTGTCAAGACGGATGAGTTTGTCGCCATAGGCGCTATCGGTAGTATCCATGGCGTTCCTTTGTCTGGCATGGGTTGCCGCACGTATACGTGAGCAGTGCGGATATCGGTAAAGAACCATGATAGCCGCACTGCCCACGTATGCCGCTGAGTATTGTCGTTTACGACGCAGAAGGTAGAAGACGAAAGACGGACGGCGACCGTCTTCCGATCGCCGTCCGTGCTAGTCCACAATGACAAGGAATGTCGTGTAGAGACCCAGATGGAGCCTGTCGCTGTTGGCGATTTCCACGGGGGGATAGACTTTGCCGGGCTCGCGTTGGTCGCGCGGCGGCTCAATCACAATATCGCCGTCGCCTGCACCCGATTCGAGTACCGTGCCGTTGGTCGATCCAAGGCCCTGGGCGTACCAGTGCTCACCCTCAAGCCAAATGCGAAGATGCTCGCGCGATGCGTCGGCGCCCACATCGGTGATGCTGGGCGAGGTTTTGGGCAAAGAACCAATTACGGTGCCGCGCAGATCGCGTGTGAGGGGATGGATTTGCATGTCGGCGCAGTTGTCGGCATGGGTTCTGAGCAGACCGAGGTTGGGGGCGACGGTGCGCGGCTGCTCCAGGCTGCTCATAAAGCCACGTCCGACGGTAGTTTCGGTGGTGCCAAAGTGCCCGCCCGTCTTGCTGTCGCAAAAGCGCTCGACGGTGGCCACGCCCTGAACGGGATCGGCGAGCGCCCCCGTTGCTACAAAGAGCATCAAGAAGAGCGTGCTTTTCTCACGCACGGCATTGCCGTCAAAGATGTCGATGCGATTGAGGGCATTTGCATATAGGCGGCTGTCCAGCTTGTAGCTGGCGAGAGCCGACATCATTTCGTTGGCGGCCGGACCGCGATAGTGCTCGGCGATTGCCCGATAGGCGGACTCGCCGCCGCCGAGCTTGCTGCAGATTGCCGAGGAAAGGTTGAGCGTGGTGACGGTAAAGTCGCTGTAGATGGAGGGCGCGCACTGGTCAGGCTTGCGATGGACGATGTAACGGGTGAGATACGAGCGGTTGGAAGAGCATTTCTCGAGCAGGGTACTGCCGAGATAAGAGTTTCCATTGATGAGCATTCGGGCGATCTCGAGATGTTTAAGACCGCCGAACGAGCGAATATCGTTATAGAGGACCGAGCAAGGCGTCTCTGCTGCCACGGATACCTCCTTTGATTGCTTCCTAGCCAATATGGCGATAGGAATTAATGGCCCCCGGTGGGCGACGTATTAAATGGCTGCGCAATACTATAGCGTAACCAAAGCAACATTATAGGCCACATGTTCGAAATTGCAGGAAGACTGAGAGGTTTGGTTTGGACTGGACGGAAATCCCCCTCTGTCTTGATCTATAACAATTAGGACCCGGTTTTGTCCCGCAGCTGTTACAGATTGAGACAATCAGCCGGGCCCACCTCGTCCACCTCGTCATCTGTGGTTTACGTGGGGGCATGCGAAGCACGGGTATACTAACCGGCGGCGAATCTGCTCCATCGCTTAGAGCTGCTGCGTCTGGACGGCGCGTGATAGAGCTGCCAAAGCGATCGCCAGCGTGCTGAGCAACGTCCTCTCTGTGCGCACCCGTTTTTGTATGTATTAGCGCACTACCAAGCACGCCCGTGCGGCCGCATGCCGTGCCCATAACGCGTGCAGATAAGGAACAACGACATATGCGTAATTCTGTATCCGACGTCACGGACGCCGAGATTCTGGACGAGACCCGCGAGGCCATGACCCAGGCTGCCTTCGATGCCGCCGACGAGGCAAATGCTGCCCAGGCCGTCGAGTCCGCTACCGAGAGCCTGCCCGCCTTTGACGAGCTGGGGCTTTCCGACGAGATGCTTCGTGCTATCGAGAACC
>USQE01000158.1 GCA_900556675.1 uncultured Collinsella sp. | reverse complement strand
GGATGCGTAAAGGACACGCTGTGGGCATGGAGCATGAGGCCGCAGGGACGCGGCGTGCCGTAGAGCTCGTCGCCTACCAGGGGATGACGCTCGCTCGCCAGATGCACACGGATTTGGTGCTTGCGGCCGGTGAGCAGCTCGACATCGACGTACGAGCGCGTGGGCAGGCCACGACGGCTCTTAAGACGCTTGAGCACCTTCACACGCGTCTGTGACGGCTTGCCGCTGGCGCCGACGCGCATCTTTCGGCTGTCGTGCCGGTCGCGGGCGATGGGCTTGTCGATGAGCTTTTCGTTCCAGTCGATTTTGCCCTCGGCGAGCGCCAGGTAGTGCTTCTCGAAAGCGTGGTCGATGACCATCTGGTCAAAGGCGGGCTGCGTCTGCTTGTCGAGCGAGAACAGCACCACGCCGGTGGTGTCGCGGTCCAGGCGGTTGAGCGGCTGCATGTCGGTCGCGGCAAAGCCGTCGCCCATCGCCAGCAGCAGGTCGCTGGCGTAGTCGGTGAGCGTGCGCTCGCCGGTGCCGTCGCCGTGGACGATCATGCCGGCGGGCTTGTCGATGGCCATGAGCCAGGCGTCGCAGTAGAGGACTTGAGGTTCTTCGTTCACGTGTAAGCCTTTCGGTTAGCTGATTCCCACAAACATGCAGCCCGAGGTCGCCCCGCGTAGGCGGGCGGCGGGCTTGCGGCCGGCCTGCGCTGCTTCGACGGCACGACGGACGCGGGCGACGGCACGGCCCACCTCATCCGTCTCGAGCAGCGTTCCGTCCACCATGAGGCGACGCACGCCGGCGTCGAGCAGCTGAGGAACCTGCGGCGTGAGGTCGATGGGGTAGGCATCGTACAGGCGAGAGCGGCCGTGGATGTCGGTGCGGACGGGCATGACCTTTCCGTCGATATTCTTGAGCGAGAGCTTGCGGGCACGCAGGCGGCAGTTGGCACAATCGTGGATGCAGCCATTGGCAACCTGCAGAATGCAATGCTCGCTTGTCATGACGCGCGGGCGGCCAAAGACGGTGATGCCCAGAGCAGCGGGCGCGTCGGCGCCGAGCGAGACAATCTCGTCGAGCGTGATCTCGGGCGAGAGCCAAAACGCACCGGCGCCGCGCTCGGCAAGCGCCTCCATGCAGGGCGTGTTGTGCACCGGCAGGCAAGAGCGAATCTCGGCTGTGGCGCCGGCATGCGCGGCTACGGCGAGCTCGGAGATATTGCCGACGGCGACGGTGGCTCCAGCATTGATCCAGGGATCGACGCGCTCGTGGTCGACGGCGCGGCAGACCTCGTCGAGTACGGGCACGATACCCTGCTCAAATGCATCGGCGGGGGAGAGCCTGGCCGCATCGAGCGCGTCGGTGGTCATGTAGATGCGCGTTGCACCCTCCACGCGCGCTGCCTCGGCGGCTTCGAGCGAGGTGACGGTGGCGCAGATCTGCGGCTCGTCGCGGTAGTGCTCGGGCATGGGGCGCGTGCATTTGTCGAGCACCGGCAACTCGAGCGTTTTCGCGCGCTCCTCGTACGGTGCGAGAATGGCCTCCTCCAGCGCCTTGCAGGCGGCAGCGCGCACCTTGTGCACAGCGGAGAAGCCCATGCCGCAGCCCTCATCGAGCGTCACATCAAAGCTCGCTGCCTCAAAGGGCGAAGAGCCCATGCGGCCCACATGCTCAACCAGGTCTGCCGCCTCGACGGCGCGGGTCTTGGCGGCCTCGACGGTAAAGCCGGTGGCGGTGGCGGTAAGCGAAGGGTCGTCGCAGCAGGTGAGCGTCACGGTAAACGGCTCGCCCAAACGCGCCGCAACGGTTACATCAACGGCGCGGCGGCGCAGCACATCGCGCTTGAGCGCGGCGCCGGCGGCGTCGATGGCACGCTGGCTGCGAATCACGCGGACGCGGCAGCCCTCGGGCATACTGCGGGGCACGCGGCACTCAATGATATCGCCGGCTGCGGCATCATCGGCGGCAATGGTGGTCAGGAATTGGTCGAACTCATCGTCGTGGCGAAGCTCCAGCAGGTCTCCCTTGCCCACGGGCTCAAACAGCTCAATGCGGGCGATGGCGGCACGGCGACGGCGGTCGTCGGGCTTGAGGCCGCGCACATCGCGGTTGGCCGGGCGGCTGCCCAGCACCGTGCCCACGATCTGGCCGCGGTTGTTGGAGCGCTCGTAACTCATCATCTCGTCGCCCGAGGTGCCGTCCTGATAGGCGTGCGTAAAGTCACGGTTGAAGCAGCGCTTGAGTTGGCGCTGGCGAGCAGCGTCCTCGTCCTTATCCACGGCGACCCCGGCCAGCATGTCATCAATCTGATGACGGTACACGTCGACGATGGAATACACGTAATCGGGGGCCTTCATGCGGCCCTCGAGCTTGAGTGATGCGGCGCCGGCGTCATACAGACGGCGAACGAGCTGCGACGTGTTGGTGTCGCGCGGGCACAGCGCGCGCTCGCGACCGGCAGGGGAGAGCGAGCGGCCGTTCTCGTCAATCAGCTCGTAGGGCAGGCGACAGGGCTGAGCGCACATGCCGCGGTTGGCCGAGCGGCCCGCCATGGCAAAGCTCGAGAGCAGGCACAGGCCCGAGTAGCAAAAGCAGATGGCGCCGTGGCTAAAGACCTCCAGGTCAACGTCGGGCGCGGCATTGTGAATGGCGGCGATCTCGTCGATGGAGAGCTCGCGCGAGAGGGTCACGCGGTCGGCGCCCTGCTCGCGGCACCAGATAGTCCCGCGGTCATCGTGGATGTTCGCCTGGGTCGAGATATGCGTCTCGATGCCGGGCATGGTGCGCTTGACCTCAAAGAACAGGCCCCAGTCCTGGATAATGAAGGCATCGGCGCCCAGCGTGGAGCAGCGGCGGATGAGTTGCAGCGCATCGCCCATCTCGGACTGCTTGATGACGATGTTGACCGTGACGTAGACGCGCGAGCCGGCCAGGTGCGCGGCGCGGCAGGCCTGCTCAAAGGCCTCATCGGTAAAGTTGGTTGCCTTGCGGCGGGCGTTGAAGCTGCCCATGCCGCAGTAGATGGCGTCTGCCCCGGCAGCGAGTGCGGCGGCAAAGGGCTCCGGGCCTCCGGCGGGCGCCAAAAGCTCGGGTCTGCGGTTGGTGGTTCGACTGGCGGTTGCGGTCATATCCTGCCTTTCAAAATGCTCAGATACTCAAAAGTATAGTGGTGCTGTTGCGGCGGACGAGCCCTGTGGCCCAAGCAGGATAAAGTTTTCAGCAGCCCTTGCAGCAAAAATGATCCGTTTCCCTCCGTCCCCTATGGATCACCTGATCCGATGGGGACGGAGGGAAACGGATCCTTTTGAGCTTCACTGTCCGGTCGTGCCGTTCAGCGGTCGATAGGCGCCGTTGGGCGATAAAATATTCTCGCAACGTGATAATAATCTTGCATCGCGCGGAAACCTTGAGTACTATCCCAATCAAGCGCGGTGTTCAGACCGAACTGTGCCTCCCGGTGTGAACACCGCGCTCACACTCTCTCAATTGATCGTAAGGAGATAAACATGAGCAAGACCGTCGTGTCTTCCGATAACGCACCTGCAGCCATCGGCCCGTATTCCCCCGGCATCCAGACCGGCAACATGGTGTTCCTGTCCGGCCAGCTGGGCATCGACCCCGCAACCGGCAAGATGCCCGAGGGCGTCGAGGCCCAGGCCAAGCAGTCCCTTGCTAACGTCGAGGCCCTGCTGACCGCTGCCGGCGCCACCTTTGCCGATGTCGTCAAGACCACGGTCTACCTGGCCGACATCGCCGACTTCGCTGCCGTGAACGAGATCTACGCCTCCAAGTTCGAGGCTCCGTTCCCCGCGCGCAGCGCTTTCCAGGTTGCCGCCCTTCCGGCCGGCGGTCTGGTCGAGATCGAGGTCGTCGCCGCTCTCTAAGGTGTTGACAACAACTAAACATGACATGCAAAAAGACCCTGCAGTGCGTGTGAACTGCAGGGTTCTTTTGTCACGTGACGGATCGCTTGCGGAGCCACCAAGGGCAGTCTTTTTGGGACGGGGCCATTTTAGCTACCCCTATATGCAGGATTGATTTTACTTGCGGCTCATCGAAATCGTGGGCAGAGGGAGG
>USQE01000157.1 GCA_900556675.1 uncultured Collinsella sp. | reverse complement strand
CAATAGCAAGGTCCGCGCTCGTCAGGCCAGGGTCCGCGCCCGTCAGGGAAAGATAGGAGCCGCAAATCACGTGGCCGATGGTCTGGGCCTTGGTGGTATCGCCTTCCTTGCTGGGACGCAAATCGGTAGTGCGCACCATCTCCCAGCCATGCGTACCCGCGGCGTCCTCGCCGTAGAAATAGTTGGTGGAGGATGTGCCGAGCACCTTGTTCGATTCGCTTTCAAAGGCATCGTCGAGTGGCTTGATTTTGTTGTTGCGAACCTCGTCAAGGATGTTCTGGTTGTTAGGGTCTGCCAAAAGGTCGTCGACGTCCTTGGCGGTGTAGAGCTTCTCGTCGCTGTCGCCTGCGGAGATCGTCACCATGTCGTCGTTGGTGGTTTCGGTACCCCTGGTGTCGTACTCATAGGGAATGGAAAGCAGACCAACCTCGGTAAAGGCGCTGCCTGCCTCGACGACGCGGACCGGCTTGCCGTCGGCCCCCGTCACGTTTTCGTCTAAGTTGATGTGCTCGTGGCCCGCGACCAGTGTATCGACCCCAACGAGCTTTGCGGCAAAGGTCTTGGCGTTGAGCGTGTGCGCGATGCAGACGATAACGTTGCAGCCCTCATCCTCGCGCAGTCGCTTGGCCTCGGCATTGATGGCGTCCGCCGCACCCGAGAACGACGTGCCCGCGACCAGGTCCGCGCGTAGCGAGGAGCCCAGCGACTCATCCATGGCTCCGACGACGCCGACCTTAATCTTGTAGTTAAACGTGGGACTGCCCTCGCCGTCCTTCCAAGTGCGATTGAGCGTCTTGGTGATGCTCGAGCTCCATACGCCGTTCGAGGACGTTGCATTCGCGCAGAGCATGGCGAAAGGTGTACTGGTGGCACCATTGCCGGCCATCGTGCGAAGCTTGTCCGCGCCATAGCTCCAGTCATGGTTGCCCGGTGTGGTTGCGTCGTAGCCGTTTGCGTAGAAGGTGTTCATGAGTTCGGCGATGCTCTTGCCCTCGCTCATGGTGGCAAAGGACTGCCCGTGGAAGGTGTCGCCTGCATCGAGCAGAAAGTCGGGGGCGTTGCTTTGAGCGCTATAGAGAACCGCCAGCCCGTCAAAGCCAATGGTGCCCGTGCCCTTGCTTGCGTTGTAGCTGTACTTGTAGCTGCCGTGGATGTCGTTGGTGTGCATGACGGTTACGGCGCCGTCAATAGCGACGGGCAGGTTCCCCGCGAAAGCGAGGCTTGGGATGCCTGTGAGCGCGCCGGCAAACAACGCGGCAGCTAACGCAAGGCGGGGGAGTCTTTTCATGGCTGTCTCCTTACTCTTTAACAAAAACCACCACAAAGGTGCCTGTCCCCTTTGTGGTGGTTTTCTAGGTCGTTAGCTCAGCAGCATGCGGTCGTTGGCGAGCTCGCCGCCCGAGACCTCCTCGAACTTCTGCAGCAGGTCGGCAACGGTGAGCGACTTCTTCTCGTCGCCAGCCACGTCGTAGATTACGTGGCCCTCGTGCATCATGATCAGACGATTGCCCAGACGGATGGCGTCGTTCATGTTATGCGTGACCATGAGCGTGGTCAGGTGATGCTCGTCGACGATTTCCTCGGTCAGATTGAGCACCTTAGAGGCTGTCTTGGGGTCGAGCGCCGCGGTGTGCTCGTCGAGCAGCAGCAGGCGTGGCTTGGTGAGCGTGGCCATGAGCAGGGTGAGTGCCTGGCGCTGGCCGCCCGAAAGCAGGCCGACCTTGGCGTTGAGGCGCGTGTCCAGACCGAGGTCCAGGCGCTTGAGCAGCTCAACGTACTCGTCCTTCTCGGCTTTGGTGACGCCCCACGAAAGACCGCGATGCTGGCCGCGGCGCTTGGCGAGGGCCAGGTTCTCGGCAATTTGCATGTCGGCTGCGGTGCCGCGCATGGGGTCCTGGAACACGCGGCCCAGGTACTTGGCGCGTTGTGACTCGCTCAGGCGCGAGATATCGGTGCCGTCGAGCTCGATGACACCCGAATCGAGCGGATACACGCCGGCGATCATGTTGAGCAGCGTGGACTTGCCGGCGCCGTTGCCGCCAATCACGGTTACAAAGTCGCCGTCGTTAAGGGTGAGGTCGACGCCGGTGAGCGCGCGCTTCTCGGTGACGGTGCCCTTGTTAAAGGTTTTCTTGACGTGTGAGAGCTTAAGCATCTGCCTCATCCCCCTTCGTGTAGGAGCTGCGGAGCTTATAGCGCTCCCAAACCACGGGCACGCACAGGGCCACGGCGACGATCACAGCGGAGAGCAGCTTCATGTCGTTGGCGTCCATGCCCAGCTGCAGCACGATGGCGCGGATGAGGAAGTAGACCACGGAGCCAAAGACGGCGGAGGCAAGACGGACGCTAAACTGCGTGAGGCCGCCGGGCAGCAGGCGGCCGAGCACCTCGCCGATAACAATGGCGGCAAGACCGATAACGATGGCACCGGTGCCCATGCCAATGTCGGCGTACTTCTGGCTCTGGCAGATGAGCGCGCCCGAAAGACCGATGAGAGCGTTGGAGAGCACGAGGGCGATCATCTTGGTGGAGTTGGTGTTGACGCCCAGAGCGCGGATCATGTACTCGTTGTTGCCGGTGGCGCGCAGTGCCGAGCCGATCTCGGTGCCAAAGAACCAATACAGGATGGCGACGATAGCCACAGCGAGCAAAATGCCCAGGATGATGGCGACGGTGGACTGCGGCAGGCCCGTCATGTTGCTGACAGACGAGAAGATGGTGCCCTTGGCAAGGACGGGCGTGTTGGATTTGCCCATGATGCGCAGGTTGATGGACCACAGGCTGATCTGCGTCAGGATTCCGGCGAGGATCGCGGGAATCTCAAAAACGGTGGTCAAGATGCCTGTGACAGCGCCCGCGATGGCACCGGCACACATGCCGGCCAGCACGGCGAGCAGCGGGTCGACGTTGTTATTGACGATGAGTACGGCGCAGACGCAGCCGCCGAGGGCAAAGCTGCCGTCGCAGGTCATATCGGGGATGTCGAGCAGGCGGAACGTGATAAACACGCCAAGCACCATAATGCCCCAGAGGACGCCCTGCGAAATGGCGCCCTGCAATGCAATGAGCATGCTTCATACCTCCTAGGATAGGGTGGACACGTGAGTCACCATGATAGCGGTAACAATGTATGAAAGAGCTGCGGTCGGATGTTTTGTCTCATCCGTAACAAGCAGGGCGGACGCCGGTCTACGACGTCCGCCCACGTGGCTCAGATATTGAATAACGCGGCTATGGCGCGAGCGCGGGCTCTAGATGCATTGCCGCGCATGACGCTACGCGTCCAGAGCGGAGAGGTCGATGCCCAGGGCCTCGGCCATCTCGTCGTTCTTGACGACGACCAGGTCCTTGCTCGAGAGGTGTTTGATCGGCATGTCCTCGGGCTTAGCCTCACCCTTCAGGATCTTGACGGCCATCTCGCCCGCGGCGTAGCCCAGATCCTCGTAGTTGATGGAGAGGGTGAACAGGCCGCCAGCCATGCACATACCCTCCTCGCCGGTCACGTAGGGAAGCTTGTTCTCCTTGCAGATCTGGCCCACCTGCGAGGCGCCCGCGGCGATGGTGTTATCGGTGGGGGAGTACAGCGCGTCGACCTTGCCCACGGCAGATTCGACGACGGACTGGATCTCGTTGGAGCTCGAGACGGTAAAGTCGGTGTACTCCAGGTCCAGCTTGTCGAGCTCCTTCTTGGCGGCCTTGATCTGGACGTCGGAGTTGGACTCGGCGGTGCAGTAGAGCAGGCCGATCTTCTTTACGTCGGGCAGGACCTTCTGCATCATCTCGAGCTGCTCGGCGACCGGGGTGAGGTCGGAGGCACCGGTGACGTTGGTGCCGGGCTTGTCGTTGTCCTGGACCAGGCCGGAGGCAGCGTAGTCGGTGATGGCGCAACCCACGATGGGGATATCGGCCGTGGCACCGGCGGCGGCCTGCGCGGCGGGCGTAGCGATGGCATAGATCAGGTCGACGCCATCGCCCACGAACTTGTCGGCGATGGACTTACACGTAGACTGGTCGTTCTGGGCGTTCTTCTGATCGATCTTGACCTTGAGACCGCTCTTCTTGATGGCCT
>USQE01000156.1 GCA_900556675.1 uncultured Collinsella sp. | reverse complement strand
GAAAGCTCGAGGGCTTTTTCTTCCGTGAGTTCGCATTTGGGCTCAACAGTGATCTCTTGTTTGCGCACGAGCTCGTAGTATCCCGTGAGGGCGGCAAAGGGCATAAACTGTGCGGCACGGCCGGCGCGGACGGCGCCGTTGGCGGTGAGCTTGGGGTCGGCGGATCGACGTCTTCCCTCGGGGTCCGCTAGACGTTCAAAAGGCGTCGGTGGCCGCATCGGCTGTTGTTGGGACTTAGGCACGATGTCCTCCTACCTGATCGTTGCGTTCGCGTGCGGTGGCGCCGGCGGTGAAGCTTAATCCCTTGACGAGCGCGTTCTTGCCGTACTTGCCCTTCACGGCCAGGACGGCGCGCGCCAGGTCGCGCTCGCGCTCATCGGCCTTAACATCGCTGAACAGGTCGATAGTGGCAAATTCCTCGGGCACCAGATTGCCAAATCCCAGGTTGATGCGCTTGACCGGTCGTTTGGGATCGACAGTCTGCGCCCAGAGCTCATCGAAATAGCCCATGATCTTCTTAAACGAATTGGTGCGCTCGGGCAGCTTGCGCGAGGCGTTGGAGTGCGCAAAGAGCGCGGCATAGCCACCACGCGGCTTGCCGCCGTGTTCGCCCACAAAGATGCCGTCAATCGCCTGTGCCTCTCGCACCAAACGTCGGCGTTCGTCATCGCGCTGGACGGGCTTGGGCGCGCGGGGTGCGAGCTTGGGGCCGGCGGTTGCGGCGGGTTCGATGCTCGACGTGCTCGAACGCAAATGCCCGCATCCGTCTACATATTGCGCTGTGCCGCTGGCGTCGAGGCGGCGTATGTCGGCGCGCTCGCTCGCGTAGCCTACAAAGAGCGAGATGCTGTTGCACACCACGTGCTTATCGACTAAGTCCAGCACAGCGTTGTCGACCATCTCGCGCAACACGGTGTAGGCTTGCTCATAGGCATAACCCTTCGATAGCACTTGCCCCGTGGTTGTTGAGGTTGCCTGCGGGCGATAGGCCTGAATATCGGCGATAGTTGTCGGCTCGCGCCCAAAGGCGTGGTCGATAAGATACTCGGCATTGACGCCGAGCTCGTCGTAGAGCAGGTTTTCGTCGAGCGCCGCGACGCCCATCAGATCGTAGACGCCGTATTTTTCGAGTCGTGCTGCCACGCCGGGCCCAATGCCCCAGATGTCGGTGATGGGGCGATGGGGCCAGATCTCCTTGCGAAAGGTCTCGTCGTCGAGTTTGCCGATGCGGCTGGGTACGTGCTTGGCGGTAATGTCGAGTGCCACCTTGGCCTGGAATAGGTTGGGGCCGATGCCAACCGTTGCCGTGATGCCGGTGCGCGCCAGGACCTCGTCGCGCAACATGCAGGCGAAGCCTTCAGCGTCGGTATGGTAGAGGTCCAGATAGGGTGTCACGTCGATAAAGCATTCGTCGATGGAGTAGACGTGCACGTCTTGCGGACTCACGTATTCCAGATAGATACCGTAAATTTGCGCCGACACCTCCATGTAGTGCTGCATGCGCGGTATGGCCTTGATGTAGTCGATGCCGTCGGGAATTTCGAACAGACGGCAGCGATTGTGTATCCCCAGGTCCTTCATGGCCTGTGTGATGGCGAGACAGATGGTCGTGCGCCCGCGCGATTCGTCGGCAACGACCAGGTTGGTGGTGAGCGGGTTGAGCCCGCGGTCAACGCACTCGACGCTAGCGTAGAACGTCTTAAGGTCGATGCAGACATAGGTGTGACGCTCGTGCCCCACGCGTCCTCCCATCAAACACATGTTCTTATCGAATACATGTTCGATAATACCCGCTTGTGCGGACATCGTCAAAACCTGTCCCTTTTTGGTCGGTCGCCGTTTGAGGGCGGATTGGCAACGCTCGCTGATTGTAGTCTTGACCTGCGCTAGAATAGTGGCATCTGAATGTCCGGGCGCATGGAGGCGTGCGCCCGTATGCTGAGGAGGACTTTATGGCAACTGTTGCCGCACCTATCGATGCTACGTCGACTGCCGCTTGGAAGGCGCTCGAGGCTCATCAGGAGAAGCTCGAGGCCGAAGGTATCGACCTCAAGGCCTGGTTCGCTGCTGACGCCGAGCGCGTGAACAAGCTGAGCTTTGACGCCGGTGACCTGCACTTCGATCTGTCGAAGAACCTGGTGACCGATGAGACCGTCAAGCTGCTGTGCGATCTTGCCCGCGAGGTGAAGCTCGCCATGTTCTCCGGCGAGCACATCAACACCACCGAGGACCGCGCCGTCCTGCACACCGCGCTGCGCCGCCCGGCAAGCGAGAAGGGCCAGCTCATCGTCGACGGCCAGGACGTCGTCGCCGACGTGCACGAGGTCCTCGACCGCATGTATGCCTTCGCCGAGCGCGTGCGCTCCGGTGAGTGGAAGGGCGTTACCGGCAAGAAGATCGAGCATCTGGTGTCCATCGGCATCGGCGGCTCCGACCCGGGCCCGGTCATGGCTTACGAGGCTCTGCGCCCCTACGCCGACGCCGGTATCGACTGCCGTTACATCTCCAACATTGACCCCAACGATCAGGCAGAGAAGCTCAAGGGCCTCGATCCCGAGACCACGCTCGTGATCATCGTCTCCAAGACTTTCACCACGCTCGAGACCCTCACCAACGCTCGCGAGGTCAAGACCTGGATGCTCGAGCAGCTCAAGGCTCAGGGTGCCATCGACGGTTCCGATGAGCAGAACGCCGAGGCCGTGGCAAAGCACTTTGTCGCCGTTTCCACCGCACTCGAGAAGGTTGAGGCCTTCGGTATCGACCCCGCAAACGCCTTCGGTTTCTGGAACTGGGTCGGCGGCCGCTATTCTGTCGACTCCGCCGTGGGCCTGTCGCTGATCGTCGTGCTCGGCCCCGAGCGCTTCCAGCAGTTCCTCGAGGGCTTCCACGCCATCGACGAGTACTTCTGCAACACGCCGCTCGAGAACAATGCCGTCGCGCTGATGGGTCTGCTCAACGTCTGGTACGTCAACTTCTTCGGTTCCAAGAGCCACGCCGTGCTTCCGTACTGCCAGTATCTGCACCGCTTCCCGGCCTACCTGCAGCAGCTCACCATGGAGTCCAACGGCAAGCATGTCCGCTGGGACGGCAGCGCCGTGACCTCCGACACCGGTGAGATCTTCTGGGGCGAGCCCGGCACCAACGGCCAGCATGCCTTCTACCAGCTGCTGCACCAGGGCACCGTGGTGGTTCCGGCCGATTTCATTGCCTTCGCCAATACCGCCAACCCTGCGACCGATAGCGGCCAGGACGTGCATGAGCTGTTCCTGGGCAACTTCCTGGCCCAGACCAAGGCGCTCGCCTTTGGCAAGACGGCCGACGAGGTTCGTGCCGAGGGCACGCCCGAGCAGATCGTCCCGGCCCGTTGCTTTGAGGGCAACCGCCCGACGACCTCGATCTTCGGCGACACGCTGACCCCGTTTGCGCTCGGCGAGCTCATCGCCCTGTACGAGCACATCACGTTTGTCGAGGGCACGGTCTGGGGCATCGACTCCTACGACCAGTGGGGCGTCGAGCTGGGCAAGCAGCTTGCCAAGCAGATCACCCCGGCCTTCCACGACGACGCCGCCAAGGCCGAGCAGGACGCTTCGACCCAGGCGCTCATCGAGTTCTATCGCGCTCACCGCAAGTAGTCGCTGCTGTTAACGCATTGCGCCTTATAGCCAGGGGCCCGTATCCCATCGGATGCGGGCCCCTTTGCTTTGCCGTGGTCCCGGGGCGCACGGCCTTTGTGGAACATCGCCGGGGCGCCGCGCGCTGCGAGAACCCTGCGCCTAGATCTCGGCCTCCGCATGGCCTCGCTGCGCCTCGGGCAGCTCCCCGTAGAGCGGATGGTCTTCGAGCCTAAAGCGCTCGACCTGTTCGGGAGTGCGACCGCGTACAAAGAGCCACGAGCGATCGATCGGCGTCGCCATGAGCGTGCTGGGCAGCGCGTCGGCGCGGTCGGAAAACACCCGGGCACTCTCGGGATCCTGGAACGCCAGCACCAGATGCGTGTCGCAGTTGCCCATGATGGAGCGTGCGCGTGCCTCGCCATAGAGCGCATCGAGCTGGTTGGTCGACTGCAGCAGCAGCGTTGCC
>USQE01000155.1 GCA_900556675.1 uncultured Collinsella sp. | reverse complement strand
ACTGTATTCCTCCACTGCATCGCGGTAGAACTTCTCCTTCAGTTTCCCCACACAGAGGATGCTGACCTTTTGCATTGCTGACCTCCACGATATACGGCCCGCCCAGTTCCCTGCGCGGCGCGGCGGACAGGCGCACGCCCGTTCCGCTCAGTGCGCGCCCGACGCGCTCGAGCGCCATGGCGGGGGTGTTGTTTTCCCGGCTAAGGTGCGCGAGGACAATCTCGCGCGTGCCGAGACGCGCCATCTGCGCGGCGAAGGCCGCCGCGGCATCGTTCGACAGGTGCCCCAGCGGGCCGAGAATCCGCTGCTTGAGCGAATAGGGGTAGGGCCCGGAGCGCAGACATTCCTCGTCGTGGTTGCTCTCGAGCATGAGAAGCGCCGCCCCGGCGAGCACGTCCGCGGCCTCGTCCGTGATGAGCCCCGTGTCCGTCAAAATGCCGACGGAGCCGCCCGCGGCGTCAATGCGGTAGTCGATGCTCCCCGCTGCGTCGTGCGACGTCTCAAACGGCGTGATGCGCGCCGCGCCGACGGTGAACGGCGTGAGCCGCTGCACCTCGCGGAGCATCGGCCCGATCCCCGCGATGCGCCAGGCGAGCTGGCACGCGGTGGCGGGGGAGGCGTAGATGGGAATCCGGTGGCGCTTGACGAGCGTCTGCAGGCCGGAGATGTGGTCGCTGTGCCCATGGGTGATGAGGATGGCATCGACCTGCGCGAGAGCGATGCCGAGCTCAATGCCGAGCGCAAGGCAAAGCGCGCAGGCGACGACAAGGGAGCCGACGGCATCAAGGAGGTCGGCGATGCCCGGTAAGCGCGAGCGCAAGCTCATCTCCAAGAATCGCTCGGCGCATCACGAGTACTTTATCGACGAGACGTTCGAATGCGGCATTGAACTGAGCGGTACCGAGGTCAAGTCGATTCGCGAGCGCGCCTGTCAGATCACCGACACCTTTGCGCTGATTCGCGGCGGCGAGTGCTGGCTGGTGGGCCTGCACATTCACCCTTACAGCCACGGTGGCGTGTGGAACCGTGACCCCGATCGCCGTCGCCGTCTGCTGCTGCATCGCAAGGAGATTGATTTTTTTGACGGCAAACTGCGCAACCGCGGCTATGCGCTGGTGCCTTTGGAGCTCTACTTTAATACCGATGGTCGTGTAAAGCTGCTGCTGGGCCTGGGTCGCGGCAAAAAGCTCTACGACAAGCGCGAGGATATGGCCAAGCGCGACGTTCAGCGCGAAATCGATCGCGCGCTCAAGGAACGCAACCGCTGACCACCCTTCATAAGTTGCGGTGGAATAGTTCCTGCTTGAGGCCAAATACCCGACAAGCAGGAACTATTTCACCGCAACTTGGTGGAGGGACTTGGCTGACCTGCAATCTTGGCACATATGTGTATGGGGCGGCGTCCGTTATGGGCGCCGCCTTTTTTGTGGGTACATACATCCATGAGGATCAATGCCGGGTTAAAGGAGTGATCGATATGGACAAAACTGCGTTCTTTACGATGCCGAGCGGTCTGTATGTGGTGAGTGCCGCGGCCGACGGGATGCGTGCCGGCTGCGTCATCAACACGGCGGTGCAGGTGACGTCCGCGCCGCCGCGCATCTCGGTTGCCGTGAATAAGGAAAATGTCACGTCTGGCGTTATCTCGTCTGCCAAGGCCTTTGCGCTGACCGTGATCGATCAGACGGCCGATATGCTCTACATTGGCAACTTTGGGTTTCGCACCAGCAGCGATTATGACAAGTTTGCCAAATACGAGACCCGCGAGACGGCTCTGGGCATGCCCTATGTTCCCGAGCATGCGGCGGCCTTGTTTAGCTGCCGTTTAATTGACACTGTTGACGTGGGCACACACCTGCTTTTTATTGGCGAGGTCGAAGATGCCGAGCGTCTGAGTGGCGAGACTCCGTTGACCTATGACTACTACCACAAGGTGCTGAAGGGCAAGACGCCGCCCAAGGCCTCTTCGTACCAAGGGTAGAAATGCTGTAAAACTACTTGCATTATATTATTGAGAATATATACTAATAAGCAAGTACACCAGCAGTCACGTTCGAGAGGAGAACATCATGGCTGAGGAAAAGAAGACGTACAAGTTCGTGTGCACCGTTTGCGGTTATGAGGTTGAGGTCGACACGCCCGAGCTGCCCGAGGACTACGTGTGCCCGGTCTGTGGCGTCGGCCCCGATGAGTTTGAGCTCGTCGAGGAGTAGCTCGTAGACACACGACTTGCAGCAACACATAGCTCTGTCCAAGGGTCTCGGTCGGATATTCCGGCCGGGACCCTTTTCCTCCGTCCCCAAGGGATTACGGCTGCTGTTGGCCGATCATGACTGTCGTGAGTCCGGCCGACCTTTTGTCTTAATCTGTAACATCTAACGGCTCAAAACGGGTCTTCCTGTTACAGATTGAGACGTTTGCCTGGGCAGGTGCCCCGCCCCATTACATCCCTGTCAACAACACGATATCGAGAGCCGTCACGATGGTACCGATCCCTACGAGCAACGCGTTAAGCGGGCGCGAGTTGGCGTATTTGCCCATGACGCGGGGCGAACTGGTGAGTCGTATGAGCACAAAGACCGTAATCGGCAGCTGAAGCGACAGCAGTGCCTGACTCCAAATGAGACCCTCAAAAGGATTCGGGACGACCAGGCACGCCGCCACTGCGCCGACGAAACAGGTCGCCACCCCGATTGAGGAATGTCGGTCGTGGATGTCGTATTCCTCATCGAACATGCCCGCGGTGATGGTGCCCGCCGCCATGCCCGCCGTCACACTGCTCGATAGTCCCGCAAACAGCAGTGCCACCGCAAAGATGGTCGAGCTTGCCGGGCCCAGAATGGGGGAGAGTGTGGCCGCTGCGACGGCGAGGTCGTCTACGACAATGCCGTGCGCAAAGAAGGTCGTTGCGGCCAGGATGACCATGGCCGAGTTGATTGCCCAGCCCACACCCATCGAAAAGAGCGTGTCGAAGAGCTCGTAGCGCAGACGTTCCTCGATAACCTGCTTGCCTTGGCCTTTGAAGTGCATGGATTGGATGACTTCGGAGTGCAGGAAGAGGTTGTGGGGCATAACGACCGCGCCTAGGACACTTACGATAATCGCGGCCGAGCCGGTGGGCATACTGGGTGTGATCCAGCTTGCGGCGGCCATCGGCCAGTCGACCTTGACTAGCGTGAGCTCGGCCAAAAACGAGAGTCCTACCACGCCTACGAAGGCGATGATCCATCGCTCGGCACGCTTGTAGGAGTTCGTCATGAGCATCGCCATCGATACTGTCGCCACGATGACGCAGCCCGCGCGCACGGGCAGCCCAAAGAGCATCTGGAGCGCGATCGCACCGCCCAGGACTTCGGCCATGGCGGTGGCGATGGTCGCGAGGTAGGCGCTGGCAAGCACCGTGCGCCCAACGAAGCGGGGAAGGTAACGTGTCGTGGCCTCGGCAAGACAGGCGCCCGTGGCGATACCCAGGTGTGCCGCGTTGTGCTGCAGCACAATGAGCATGATCGTGGACAGCGTGACGATCCACAGCAGCGCGTAGCCAAACTGCGAGCCGGCGGCCATGTTGGAGGCCCAGTTGCCCGGATCGATAAAGCCGACGGTCACGAGCAGCCCGGGGCCGATATGCCGGGCGATATCCAGACCTCCGTGGCCTCCGGTGCGGTGCGAGCCAAAGTGTTGTTTGAGATGGTTGAGCATGGTGAGCTCCTGCGTGCCGTTTGTTTGACGCCGCAAAGGATACCCGTTTTATGCTAAAAAGTTAACCAAGACTAACAAAATTGTTGTATTTGAATAGGATGGTGAAAGGGGATTACCGAAATGTCTTGATCTGTAACAACTAAGGATGGAAATTGGGTCTAGGTGTTACAGATCAAGACAGGAAGAAATGGTCCTATGAAAAATCTTGATTTGTAACAGCTGACCGCCAAAACCGGCTCTTCGTGTTACAGATCGAGACAAACCAAAACCGTCCTGCAGAAAATCTCAATCTGTAACATCTAGGCGCCAAAATCGGCTCCTAGATGTTACAGATTGAGATGTTTGAAGCGGTGAGTTTACGGGCCGAACTTGGGGCCCTTGTTGTCGCCCTTGAGGTCGGCGGTGTCCACT
>USQE01000154.1 GCA_900556675.1 uncultured Collinsella sp. | reverse complement strand
GGGCTATTCGGCGCCATGGTGACCGGTGGTACTCTAGTATCCGTTTGAAATCGAGCGAAGGAGTGCCGCTATGGAGCAATCGAGCCTGTTTGGTGACGGCGTGGACATCGATACCGAAACGCCCACGAGCACGGATACCGCTGCATCGGCCGATGCCCGTGCCCAGGCGGCAGCGCGTGCGGCCGAGCTGCGCCACGAGCTTGATTACCATGCCTATCGCTACTATATGCTCGATGCGCCTGAGATCACGGACGCCGCCTTTGACAAAATGCTCGTTGAGCTGCAGGAAATCGAGGCGACCTATCCCGACTTGGTGACGTCCGGCAGCTATACCCAGCGCGTGGGCGGCTACGTGAGCGAGCAGTTTACGCCGGTCACGCATATGGCGCGCATGTATTCCATGGACGATGCCATGGATCTGGACGAACTCGACGCATGGCTCCAGCGCGCCGAGGATGCGCTCGGTGCTGGCAGCGTCACCTATACCTGCGAGCTTAAGATCGACGGCCTGGGCGTGGCACTTACCTACCAAAACGGCACCTTCGTACGCGCGGCCACACGTGGCGATGGCACCACGGGCGAGGACGTGTCGCTCAACGTCCGTACCATCAAGGATGTGCCCATGCACCTGTCCGAGCCGGCGCTCGCTCACATGGGCGCCGACCGCGAGCGCGCCATCGAGGTGCGCGGCGAGGTCTACATGCCTAAGGGCAGCTTTGCTCGTCTGAATGAAGAGGCCGATGCCGAGGGGCGCGACCCCTTCGCCAACCCGCGCAACGCTGCCGCCGGCAGCCTGCGTCAGAAGGATCCCAAGGTCACGGCGCGCCGCGACCTAGCCACCTTTATTTACGCCATCGCCGATACCGATCCGCTGCACGTTCACAGCCAGCGCGAATTTCTCGACTGGCTGCGCAACGCCGGCTTTAGCGTCAACCCCAACGTGGCTCGTTGCGCCACGCCGGCCGAGGTTCACGAGTTCTGTGCCCAGGCCCTCGAGCACCGCGGCGACCTCGATTACGACATCGACGGCGTGGTCGTAAAGGTGGACAGCTTCCAGCAGCAGCTCGACCTGGGCTTTACCGCCCGCGCGCCGCGCTGGGCCATTGCCTTTAAGTTTCCGCCCGAGGAAAAGCAGACCATCCTACGCGAAATCCGTATCCAGGTGGGTCGCACCGGTGTGCTCACGCCGGTCGCCGAGTTCGACCCGGTGACAGTTGCCGGCTCCACCATCGCGCGCGCCACGCTGCACAACATCGACGAGATCCGCCGCAAAAACGTGCGCGAGGGCGACACCATCATCGTGCACAAGGCGGGCGACGTGATCCCCGAGGTCGTGGGCCCGGTGCTCGACAAGCGTCCGGCCGATTCGGCCGACTGGCGTATGCCCGAGGTTTGCCCCGTGTGCGGCAGCCCCGTGGTCCACGAGGATGGCGAGGTGGCCTACCGCTGCGTGTCCATCGACTGCCCCGCGCAGCTCAAGGAGCGCCTGCTCCACTGGGTGAGCCGCGGCTGCATGGACGTCGACGGCCTGGGCGACGAGATCGTCGACAAGATGATCGCCGCCGGCCTGATCCACGATGTCGCGGACTTCTACCAGCTCACGGTCGACGACATCGCAGGCCTGGACACGGGGCGCACCTATGCTAGCTCCAACAGCAAAAAAGGCGTCAAGAAGGGCGATCCCATCCCGGTGGGCCTCAAGACGGCCGAGAAAATCATCGCCGAGCTCAACAAGTCCAAGAGCCAGCCGCTCGGTCGCGTGCTGTTTGCCCTGGGTATCCGCCACGTGGGCAAGAGCGTGGGCGAGGTCATCGCTGAGCGATTCCTGTCGATTGACAAGCTCATTTTGGCGAGCGAAGAGGACATCGCCGAGTGCGAGGGCATCGGTCCCAAGATTGCGGCGAGCGTCAAGCAGTTCCTGGCCGTGCCCGAGAACCTTGCCGTGCTGGAACGTCTGCGCCAGGCGGGCCTTTCGCTCGAGGTCGACTTGGGCGCTGCGCACGCGCAAGCCGCAGCCGACGCTGGCGTGGCGGGCGAGCTCGCCGACGCACAGCCACTCGCGGGTCTGACCTTCGTGCTGACAGGCACGCTCGTCAACCGCACCCGCGACGAGGCGGGCGCGGCGCTCAAGGTGCTTGGTGCCAAGGTCTCGGGCAGTGTTTCAAAGAAGACGAGCTATCTGGTCGCCGGCCCCAAAGCGGGCTCCAAGCTCACCAAGGCCGAGCAGCTGGGTGTGCCCGTGCTGGACGAGGATGCACTCGAGCAGATCTTGGCTACTGGTCAGGTGCCCCAGGCTTAGTGCATCAATAGTCAAATTGAAGAACCGCCCGGAAGCACGATGTCTTCCGGGCGGTTCTTACTTTGCTGGGGCAATCGGCACCGTGATCTGTGTCACGTAGGTTGTGGGGTCGTCGCTGATGATGTCGTCGATCAGGGCGATCTCGCGTTGTCCCGCTACGCTACCAACTTGTCAAAAGCCCCGCGCCGGTTGAGTACGGTAAACGCGACAACGCAAATGACTGCCGACAAAATCGACCCGCACGGCGACGCGATGCCCATGGGAAAGAGCGTGTCGGAATAGGCGTTCGACAGCAGCCATGCACCGGGCACGCGAATGAGCGCCACGGCCAGCACGTTGTGCGCAAAGCCGATGTAGCTCTTGCCGTATGCAGCGAAAAAGCCGCTAAAGCAAATGTGGATGCCGGCAAAAATCGCGTCGAAAATGTAGCTACGCATATAGCCGGTGCCGGCGGCGACCACGGCAGCGTCCTTGGCAAAAAAGCCGATAAACGCCGGCGCCACCAGCCACATCAGCACCGTGATCAGGCAGCCGTACACTACCGAGATCGTCATGGCGTCCTTGAGCACCTGACGCGCGCGGTCGCCCTTGCCCGCGCCGGCGTTTTGCGCCGTGAGTGCACTGACGGTGGCGCCCATGGAGCTCGGCACAATGAACAAAAAGCTGATCATCTTTTCGACCAGGCCCACGGCGGCGGCGTCGACCAGGCCGCGGTGGTTGGCGATGACGGTGATAAACATAAACGCTACCTGGATGCAGCCGTCCTGCACGGCCACGGGCACGCCGATCTTAAGAATGCTGCCGAGCACCTCGGGCTGGGGACGCAGGTCGCTGCGCTTAACGTGGATGTTCGTACGGCGGCTCTTAAGCCACACGAGCGCGAGGGCAACGCTGGCCGTCTGTGCTGTCACCGTGCCGAGCGCCGCGCCCACGGGGCCGAGCCCCATATGGCCGATAAATAGAAAGTCGAGTGCGATGTTGATGATGCATGCCACGCCAATCACGTACATAGGCGAGCGTGAATCACCCAGACCGCGAAAAATGGCCGAAAGAATGTTGTACGCGGCGATAAAGGGAATGCCGATAAAGCAGATACGCAGGTAGGCGGCGGTTCCTTCGACCGCCTCGGGTGGCGTGCCAATGAGCGCCACAACCTGCGGGCATAGTGCAAGCAAGATGACGGCCAGCACCACCGAGACACCCATAAAGAGCGTGATGGTGTTGCCGATGGCGGTCTCGGCGCGGTCAAACCGGCGCGAACCCACGGCGTGGCCGACGATGACCGTCGTTCCCATGGCCAGACCCACGAGCGTCACGGTAATGATATAGAGCGTCTGCGCGCCATTGCCCACGGCGGTGATGCCGGCGGCGCCGCTAAACTGCCCCATCATGTACAGGTCGGCCATACCATAGAGCATCTGCAAAAAGTACGAGAGCATATAGGGCAGGGCAAAGACCGCGATGGTCTTGAGGACATTGCCGCGTGTGAGGTCGTGTTCCATGGGCGGGGCACTTTCTGGCTGGGTTTGTTTACGTACCAGTGTAGTGAAAACCTTACAACGATTGTAGAGTCAAGGTTTGTGATGACGACGGGGCGAAAAATAGCCACGCTCCAAGCACGATGCTTTGGCCCTCTGTGCCCCTCACTTCGCCTCAAACCATCACAACATTCAACGTTTTTTGCCAAAATCGGGAAAAGCATCGAATGTTGTGATGGTTTTTCTACCACTCGATCGGGTGGAATCGCTTTCTTGCGCGCGAAGGTGTGCGGACCCGTGGGCAGGGGAATAAGGTTGGTTATCCGACTCCATTTGAGGGCTCATG
>USQE01000153.1 GCA_900556675.1 uncultured Collinsella sp. | reverse complement strand
CCGCCGTCGCCGAGGGCTTGGCGCAGCTCATCGTGTCCAACCAGGTTCCCGATATCCTGCGCGGCAAGCGCTTGCTCACGCTCGACGTGTCCGCCCTTGTGGCCGGCAGCAAGTACCGCGGCGAGTTCGAGGACCGCTTGAAGGCCGTGCTCAAGGAGGTACAGAAGTCCGAGGGCAAGGTCATCCTGTTCATCGATGAGCTCCACACCATCGTGGGCGCGGGTGCCACCGAGGGCTCCATGGACGCCGGCAACATCCTCAAGCCGGCGCTCGCCCGTGGCGACCTGCACGCGATCGGCGCGACCACGCTCGATGAATATCGCAAGTACATCGAGAAGGACGCGGCGCTTGCCCGTCGTTTCCAGACCGTTATGGTGAGCGAGCCTACCGTCGAGGACACCATCTCGATTCTGCGTGGCCTCAAGGAGAAGTACGAGATCTTCCACGGCGTGCACATTACCGATAGCGCGCTCGTGGCCGCCGCCGACCTCTCCGATCGCTACATTGCCGACCGCTTCCTGCCCGACAAGGCCATCGACCTGGTCGATGAAGCCGCAAGCCGCCTGCGCATGGAGCTCGACAGCATGCCGGTCGAGATCGACGCAACCACGCGTCAGCTCACCCAGCTGCAGATCGAGGAGCAGGCGCTCATGAAGGAGACCGACGATGCCTCCAAGGAGCGTCTGGAGGCCCTACGCCAAGAGATTGCCGAGGTCCAAGAAAAGCTCAACGTGCAAAAGGCCGGCTGGCTCAACCAGAAGAACGCCATCGACCACGTGCAGGAGCTCAAGGGTCAGCTCGACGAGGCCAAGAGCGAAGAGGAGCGCGCGACGCGCAACGGCGACCTGGGCCGTGCGTCCGAGCTGCGCTACTCCGTGATTCCTGGCCTGCAGCAGCAGATTCAGGATTCCGAGGCTGCGCTCGAGGCACAAAAGCAGCAGGACGGCGAGGGCCTCAACGAACAGGTGACCTCCGATGAGATCGCCGAGGTCGTGAGCGCTTGGACCGGCGTGCCCGTGTCCAAGATGATGCAGGGCGAGCTCGACAAGCTGAAGGGCCTGGAGGGCGAGCTGCATAAGCGCGTCATCGGCCAGGACGAGGCCGTCTCCGCCGTTGCCGCAGCTGTGCGCCGCAGCCGTGCGGGCCTCTCCGATCCAGACAAGCCCATCGGCAGCTTCTTCTTCCTGGGCCCCACCGGCGTGGGCAAGACCGAGCTCGCCAAGGCGCTTGCCGAGTGCCTGTTCGATGACGAGCGTGCGCTCGTGCGTATCGACATGTCTGAGTACATGGAGAAGTTCAGCGTCCAGCGTCTGATCGGTGCGCCTCCGGGATACGTCGGCTACGACGAGGGCGGCCAGCTCACCGAGGCCGTGCGCCGTCGTCCGTACTCCGTGATCTTGCTCGACGAGATGGAGAAGGCCCATCCGGATGTTTTCAACGTGCTGCTGCAGGTGCTTGACGACGGCCGTCTGACTGACGGTCAGGGTCGCCAGGTGTCCTTCAAGAACACGATCATCATCATGACGTCTAACGTGGGTTCCAAGGCCATCGCCGAGCTTTCCGGCAAGGACGAGGAGGAGATGCGCCATCAGGTCGACGCGGCCATGGCTCAGACCTTCCGCCCCGAGTTCCTCAACCGTATCGACGATATCGTGGTGTTCCATCCGCTCGGCATGGCGCAGATCGAGAAGATCGTCGACATCCAGCTCGCCGACGTCCGCGCGCGTCTGGCCAAGGAGCGCATGACGCTTGCCATCACCCCGGCGGCCAAGCAGATGCTCGCCGTGGGCGGCCTGGACCCGGTCTTTGGCGCCCGTCCGCTCAAGCGTCTGGTGCAGCGCGAGGTCGTGGATGCCATCGCCGCCGCTATCATCGACGGCACGGTGCGCGAGGGCGATCAGGTGACGGTCGATGTCGACAAGGACGGCGGCTTTACCGTCGTGTGCGACAATACGCCGGCGGCCACCTACGAGGTCCCCGACGCTCAGTAGATTTTGGGTCATGCCTCAAAATTTGCCTTTTGAGCCGAACTCCAAGGGCGGCGGATCCGATTGGGTCCGCCGCCCTTTTTCGTGCGACAATCGATGGTGTTGAACGTGAGCACATGGCAAGGAGCTATGCAGATGAAAGACGAGAACAAGACGAACGCACCGGCGGCTGAGGCGGCGCCCGTCGCGCCGAAGACTTCGCCTAAACCGGCGCCCAAGCCGCGCGATCCCTACATTCGCGCCGAGAACGAGGACGACGACGGCTACGATCCCTACAGCGACCGACGCCCCGAGCGCGAGCCAATGTTCGAAGCCGACCCGTGGCGCTGAGTGCCACCCAAAAGGCCACCAATAAGTTGCGGTGAAATAGGGACTGTTTTGCGGTTTGACCAGCAAAAACAATCCCTATTTCACCGCAACTGCGTTAGGGATGTGGATGTCGGGCGGCTGTCTTCGGGCTGGCTAGTCCTGGGCCTTGATGCTCGGCAGGAGAATCTGGGCGAGGTAGTCGGTCTCGAGTTTGGTCGCGGCGTCTGCCTTGCCGTCTTTACCGACCAGGTCGTTTTTGATCTGGCTGTATGTGTAGCGGTTGCCGGTCGTGAGCTCGACAAGCTCAATCGCCGTGTCCATGGGGTAGGTCGACACGGGGTTCTGCGTGCGCCCGTTGATGGTTTGCGGAATCACGTACGGATAGACAGGGCCGCTGGCGTAGACGGTGTAGTCGTTGCCCAGGCTGACCGTGCCCAAAACCGTATCGCCGTCATCGGGGGTAAAGGTCTCGCCGTCGCGCACTGCGACAAGCGTCACGAGCGGTGTGTTGGTGTCGCTGTCCAGATAAATGCACAGCGTGCTGCCGTTTTGCCAGGTTGCGACCTTGCCATACCACTCAACCGGAATATCGAGCTGATACAGGTTCGTCGCCTTGTGCCGAGCGTCGGCATCGCGGGCGGACTGAGCCTCGCTTGCGCTTACGGCGTTGGTGGCGGCATCGCGGCGCGTAATTGCCGCCTGCTGGAGTATCTTTGCCGCGGCGGCAGAGCTTGCGCCCCCTGCCTCGGCATACTTGGCGGCGGCATCGATCTGGTCGTCAGTCACCGTGTCGGCCGAAGGTACCTTGAGCTTAAAGGTGGCTTGAGCGCGCAGATCCTGCCCATCGCTCTTAATGGTGACCTGCGCCTTGGTGGTCGGGACGGTGTAGATGGTGCCGTCTTCCGCGATGGGGGATCCAGCAATGGAGAGCGTGTAATCGCCGGGCAGCAGCTTAATGCCGCGACCGTGCTCGTCAACGTAGAGCGTTTCGCTCACAGAGGAGCCGTCGGAGTCCTGGCCACTCACCTGCACGGGGATCTTTGAGCCGGTGGAGCAGTCGAGCCCCGCGGCATGTACGCCAATTTGCACCGACATCATCGTGTGCGCACTGGCGGCGACAGCGGCAGCCTGCTCTTGCTGATATCCGTTCCAGGCAGCATAGCCTGCGCCGCCGGCGACGAGCGCGACGGCCACAACGCCGGCAACCATCAGGTTGCGGCGCCTGGGCGACATCTTACGATGACGAACCTCGGCTTCGCGTGCCGAAGGAACGGACGGTAGGGGAATATCGCCCATGGCGATGGTCTCGTCCACGGCAGGCGCAGAGCCTAAGCCAGGGAGCTCGCGGGTCAGCGAATCTTCGGCGGGCAAGCTGTCGAGCAAGATGGTTTCCTCGCTCGTGTCGGATTCGGGCTGGTCGTCGGCCTCGCATTCGGATTCCTCGTGCCCCGCCTCGTCTTCGGTGGGCGCGGCGCCATCGTCTTTTGCATCCTGATCATCGGGCTGCGCTTCGATTTCCGGCTCATCTCGCACATCAACGCTCGAATCGTCAAACGCAATCTCGGCCAGCGCAATCCGGTCAAGGCTCTCCAGGGCCTCAGCGCATGCTTCTGCATCTTGGGCCGCATCCTCTTGGCTCATCGTCTCATCTTTCATATATCCCCCAAGCTCAATATCGGGACAACACTGTACCCAAAAATGGAGCCATATAAAGCGCATGCGAAATATAAGATCCGATTTAACCCGAGTGCATCGTTTAGCCGCATCCTCGCGGCAGCAAAAAGCCCCCGGAACGTGAACGATGAACTGCCTCCCATTTCTTGGACA
>USQE01000152.1 GCA_900556675.1 uncultured Collinsella sp. | reverse complement strand
CTTGCGCTCCACGGGCACGCGCTCGGGCACCTTCTCCTCGGTCAGCGCCGCACGCACGCTCTCCTTGATAACCGGCTCGTCCTCAAAGACCTCATCGACGATATCCCAAGGCGGCAGCTCCTCGTCGTCTTCAACCTTCTCGGCAACGGCGGCTTTGACCTTGGCGAGCGCTACGGCCGTGTTGGCGCCGTGCTCTTCAGCGACCTCCTCGACCACGCGCGTCACCGTGTCGATGACCTCCTTACCCGAAACGCCCGTGTCGCATTGCAGCAGGCCGTCGGGAATGAGCATGCGATCCTCGCCGGCAATCTTGCGCTTCTTGTCCACGTAGCCGATCTCCATGGTGCTTGCGCGCACGATGGCATAGCTCGGCACCTTTTGCGAGGGGTTCGGCAGAATGGCGTAGTGGCGCGCGATGTCGTTGCGCACCTCCCCCTCCTCACGGCCCACTTCGTGCATAAAAGCCTGCTTGGAGCCCAGCAGCATCACGGCAAACCAGCGGGCATCCTCATCGTCGTCAAAATCGTCGTCACCGTCATCTCTTCCGGACATCGTCGTCAAAATCGGCCACGAGCACGTCGGTGGACTCGGCTTTCTCGGCTTTGGTGAGCTCGGAAGAGATAAACTCCGCAATCTGCTGCGACAGGTCCACGAACTCGCGCTCGCCAAAGAAATAGCCCTTGAGCTCGCCGCCAAACGCAGAGTTCTCGGCAAACGTGGCGCGTTTATTGTCGGCCGAGGTGCGTGCACGGCGCAGATGCGTGGTTACGAAATTGCGCACGGCACGGCTTTCGGTATCGAGCTCGCGCTGGCTCATAACGTTGACGGCAGAGTCAAAGTCCAGGATATGCAGAATCGCGTGATTGATTTTCATATACGGCATTCCGTTCTAGATCGATTTCGGCACGAACCAGTATAGCGGTCGAGCCCGCCCCAGGCGCATCGAAGATTGGTGCATCGGGGACAGGTTGCTTTGCACCAATGGCTAGCGCAGGAGCTCGGACTGCCAAGCCTCGAGCTGTTCTGCCAAACTCTTGCCGGCGGCGGGCATGTCGATCTGGGGTCGTTTGGGCAGCAGCGCACACTTAAGAATTGCCACGATGGTCTGCGAGACAAAGCGTCGCGTATCCTTGTCAAACCCTTGCGCAGCCTGGAGCATCACGGGCAGGCTCTCGCGCAGATTCCCAGCGATATCCGCAAACCGCTCAGCACCCGTAGCCTCAAACACGGAGAACAACGCATCTACAAAACGCTCGCGCTCGCTAGGCGAAACTGCAAGCAGCATCTCGCGAATGGAGCCATCAACGTATCGAGCACCGGCGGACAGGCGCTCACAGTACACGAAGTCGCGACCATCAACCACCCAGCTAAAGGGATTGTGCTGCAGCAGACTGAACTCGGTGCTCTCAACGATGGCATAGTCCTCCTGCGTCTCGAACATCATGCCAAAGATCGACGACCGAGGTAGCGTCTTGTCGATTCGACCGGAAAGATCGGCAAAGGCGTTGCCGTTCAGAAACTCCTCGACGAAACCCGGACCATCATGGGAATACGCCCGTTCGATTCGCGCACGGGCGACATCGGAGCACATCGCCGCACCGTACACCGCAAGGTTTCCACCCTTGGAATGACCTCCGCACAAAAGCGGCCCGTCAATCGCATCCGCCGCCTCGTCCACATAACGCGCCGCGGATTCCTGGGCCGGCACAGGATACCGGAACGCCATGTTAAAGTCCTCTTTCCAGCCCACAATCGTGCTGTCGGTCCCCCGGAAGGAAAGATAGCTAAACCCCGCCGGAAACCGGAACGCCATGGCTGCAAACTGCTCTGTCGCCACCACATCGCTCACGGCACGATAGCCGCAAACGTGCACGCCACGGTAGCGAGGGCTTGCTGCCACGGCCTCCAACAAGGCCCTGCTCCCCTCTGGATCCCACAAGTCGTCAATCATGTCCCGGTAGCACTCGGCACGCAGCAGCTCGCGTACGTCTAGGCCCTGCCAGTTCGTCAGCTCCGCCATATCACCCGGCAAACGCAAATAGGACAACCACGCAAAGACGAGGCTATCCACCGCGCAGAACGGCCTCTCCTCAAACGGATCAAACGCCGTCTGGGCATAGGTCAAAAAATTAGGCGAATCCGACATGGCCCTCCCATCAACTATGGTGCATTGGGGTCAGGTTACCTTGCACCAAAAAGGCGCCCGGGCCGTGTGGACCCGGACGCCTTCATTGTAACTTTTTGCTCTAGCAAGCTTGATTTAGCAGAAGAAGTCGACGCTGTCGATGATGTCCTTGAGGGCCTTTGCAGAGGCGGTGAGCTCATGCTGCTCGCCATCGTTCAGCGGCACGGGGACGCGGCAGACAACGCCGTCGCGGCCAACGACCGTCGGCATGGAGATGGCAAGATCGGACAGGCCATACTCGCCCACCATGAGCGAGGAAACGGGCAGAACGGTCTGCTCATCGCGCATGACGGCAGTGCAGATGCGCTTAACGGCCATGGCGACGCCGTAGTAGGTGGCGTGCTTCTTCTCGATGATGGTGTAGGCGGAGTTCTTGACGTCCTCGGCGATGCGCTTCTCGGCAGCCTCATGCTCCAGATGACCGTGAAGCTCGCAGAAGGTGTTCAGCGGCACGCCGGCAACCTGGGCGCTGGACCAAGCGACAAACTCGGAGTCGCCGTGCTCACCCATGACATAGGCCTGGACATCGCGCGGGTCAACCTCGACGTGAGCGCCGAGCATCTGCTGCAGACGGCCGGTGTCGAGCACGGTACCGGAGCCGATGACATGGCCCTCGGGCAGGCCGGACATCTTGATGGCGGCGTAGGTCAGAACGTCGACCGGGTTGGAGACGATGAGCAGAATGCCGTCGAAGCCGGACTTCTTAATCTCGGGGATAATGGACTTAAAGATGTTAACGTTCTTGTTGACCAGGTCCAGGCGGGTCTCGCCGGGCTTCTGGGCAGCGCCAGCGGTGACGACGATCATGGCGGCGTCGGCGACATCGGAATAATCGCCAGCGTAGATCTTCATCGGCTCGGCAAACGTCATGCCGTGCGCAATATCCAGAGCCTCACCCTCAGCGCGGTTCTTGTCCACGTCGATGAGAACCATCTCGGAGAACAGACCACTCTGCATCAGCGCGAACGCCGAAGACGAACCGACGAAACCGCAGCCGACAATAGCGACCTTCTTCTCGTTAACCATTAGAAACTCCCATCTCTCTCCACAAACAAGCCGCCCGGGAACGACCCGAGCGGCTTGCCGTAATCCCAATACATCCAATCGGGACTTTGATTATGCTCCTATTCGCAGCCAAATATCGACCGTTTGCCGAAATTATTTGCAGAATTCGTAAAATAACTGCACGAAATCGGTTTCGAGCTATTGACGAGCCGAAATAGCTTTCTAATACAGGCCCGCTTCGCGGATGGCCTCGACAGCCAAAGCGATCTGGTCGGGCGGCAAAACCAGCGCCATACGCACGTGTCCCTCGCCCGAAGGACCAAAGCTCGCGCCCGGCGTCACCACAACACCGGCCTTCTCCATGAGCTCCTCGCAAAACGTCATGGAATCGGTGCGACCACCGGGAAGCTTGGCCCACACAAACATGGAGCCATGCGCGTTGGGACGCTCCCAGCCCAGGCCCTCAAGACCGTCGCACAGGGCATCGCGACGCTCCTGGTACTTCAAACGCTGCGCCTCGACCTCATCACGCGGACCGTTCAGGCAGGCGATAGCAGCCTTCTGGATCGGGAAGAACATACCGAAGTCGATCTGGCTGCGTAGCTTGGCAAAGGCAGAGACCACGTCCTCGCGGCCGACCAAAAAGCCGATGCGAGCACCGGTGACGTTAAACGACTTGGAGAGCGAGAAGAACTCAACGCCCACCTCGAGCGCACCGGGATACTGCAAGAAGCTGCCGCCCGGCTCGCCGTCGAACACGATGTCGGAGTACGCGTTGTCATGGACGATGAGCAGGTCGTGCTCGCGGGCAAAAGCGATGATCTCCTCGTAGATCTCGGGCGTGCCCACCGAGCCCACCGGGTTGGCGGGCAGCGACACGATCATATACTTGGCGCGGTCGGCCACTTCGGGATCGATGCCCGCCACATAGGGCA
>USQE01000151.1 GCA_900556675.1 uncultured Collinsella sp. | reverse complement strand
TAGCACGGATCGGGAACCAAAATAGTGTCGCCCGGATCGAGCAGGGCCAGGCCCAAATGGCCCACGCCCTCCTGCGTGCCGTTGCACGACTGCACCATGGACGGCGTAATGCCGGAGACACCAAAGCGACGCTCATAGTAATCGCACACGGCCTGCTTGAGTTCGGGCAGGTCACGCAGGGCATACTTCCACATCTCGGGATCTTTGGCTGCTTGCGTGAGCGCCTCGACCACGTGGTCGTACGGCTTAAAGTCGGGCGTGCCCACGCTCATGTTGTAAATGGTCTTGCCCTGAGCCTTCAGCGCGAGCAGTTTGTTGTTGAGCGAGGCGAAGACCTCCGCGCCAAAGCGGTCGAGACGCTGCGATGCCTGCATGGTGCCACCTTTCGATATGAAAAACGAGGCGCTCCGACAAGAGCGCCGCGCGATACGGGCCATCAGATTGCAAAAGTGTAACGCTTGCAACCCTCGTATTGGTTCAATTTAGCCAACCTTAGTCAATTGCATTGAGCGCATCGATCTGCGCAAGCCACAGACGCGAGCTGGCGTCACTCGGCATACGCCAATCGCCGCGCGGGCTGAGCGTCACCGAGCCCACCTTGGGACCATCGGGCAGGCAGCTGCGCTTAAACTGCTGAGCAAAGAAGCGACGGTAGAACGTACGCAACCACGTGTGGACGGTCTTGGCGTCGTAGACGCCCTCGAAGCTCTTGAGCGCCATGCGGTAGATCTTGCCCGGCTCAAAGCCAAAACGCAGCAGGTAGTAGAGGAAGTAGTCGTGCAGCTCGTACGGGCCCACCAAATCCTCAGTCTTCTGCGCAATCTCGCCGTCGCCCGTGGGCGGCAGAAGCTCGGGGGACACCGGTGTATCGAGGATGTCGAGCAGCGTCTCGGCAATCCGCCCGCCAAAGACATCGGCAGCATAACGCACCAGATGGCGCACAAGCGTCTTGGGCACGCTCGCGTTGACGGCATACATGCTCATGTGGTCGCCGTTATAGGTAGCCCAACCGAGTGCCAGCTCCGACAAGTCGCCCGTGCCGATGACAAAACCGCCAGCCTGGTTGGCCAGATCCATCAGAATCTGCGTACGCTCGCGGGCCTGGCTGTTCTCGTAGGTCACGTCCTGCACGGTCGGATCGTGCTCTATGTCCTTGAAGTGCTGTTCCACAGCCGCGTGGATCGAAACCTCGCGGAAGCTCACACCCAGGTCGTGAGCGAGCGACTCGGCATTCGACTTGGTACGATGCGTCGTGCCAAAGCCGGGCATGGACACGGCCGTGATACCGGTGCGCGGCAGCTCCAGCGCATCGAAGGCACGCACGGTCACAAGCAGTGCCAGCGTGGAGTCCAAGCCACCCGAAAGACCGATGACCGCAGCCTTGGTACCCGTATGGGCAAGGCGGGTCTTGAGGCCGGCGGTCTGCAGGTCGAGGATGGTCTCGCAGCGCTCGGCCAGATCACCATGGTCGGCCGGCACAAAAGGCGCGCGAGGGAAAACGCGGTCGATATCGCAGGCATCGCGCAGGACAGGTTCGTCTGCCAGCACGCCCTCAAACGAAAATTCAACGGTCGTGGCCTCCGGCGCATCGTCCGCGCGCGTCCACGTCGTCGAGCGACGGCGCTCGGCAACCAGACGGTCAAGATCGACATCGGCGACGGCCATATCGCAGGTAAGCAGTTTGGTGGCGGCGAGCTTGGAGCCGTTTTCGTAGATAAGGTTCTCGCCTGCAAAGACCATATCGGTCGTGGACTCGCCCTCGCTCGCGTCTGCATAGGCATAGGCGCAGTACAGGCGTGCGCTTTGGTTAGAAATAAGGCTGCGGCGATAGTCTGCCTTGCCGATGATCTCGTCGGAAGCAGAGGGGTTGAGAATCACCGTCGCACCGGCAAGCGCCATCTCGGTCGAAGGCGGCGCCGGCACCCACAGGTCCTCACAGACCTCAACGCCCAGCACCAGGTCCTCGGCGCCCTCATCACAGCAGCGGCAGACAAGCCCCGAACCCAGCGGAACCGGACCCTGACCGGCAAATTCAACCCACACGGGATCCGCAGGCGCCGGAGCAAACCAGCGGCGCTCGTAGAACTCGCCATAGTTGGGCAGATACTTTTTGGCCGTAAGACCCAAAAGCTCGCCCGCGCAGCACACGGCGGCGCAGTTGTAGATATTCTCGGCAACTGCAACGGGAAGACCGATGGTAAAGACAATCGGCAGCTCACGAGTCTCGTCGAGGATATGTACCAGAGCGGCCTCACAGGCATGCAGCAGCGTGCGGTTATGGAACAGGTCGGCCGCGGTATAGCCGCACAAGTTGAGCTCGGGCAGCACCAGCGCGCGAACGCCGCGCTCGGTAGCCTCGCGAACAGCCGCCAGCGCAACCTCGGCATTGCCTTCGACATCGGCCACGCGAATCTGCGGCGACGCCGCCGCCACACGCAAAAAGCCATCAGACTGAGAAAGGTGAAGATTCATAAGAATGCTCCCGTGCGTAGACGCCATTCACAACAATTAGCAAGCCCTATTGTAGTTCAACCGCCGGGTGCAACCGCATCCCACCAACTTGGTGAGCTATTGATGAGTTGATGGTATCTGTTAAATGTCACGTACGATTCACATCTGGTGGGTACCCTGATGGCTACATGAAACGAAGCAGATTTACACCGGGAGGGTCCCGCATGACAACCAAGTACACCGACGCGCCGCGCACACGCGTCATGACACCGGCCGCGCTCAACAACGGCGTTCACGAAAACCATTCCATCGGACAGACCATGGCCATCGCGCCCAAAAAGGGCCTGTTCGACGACATTTCCATTCCCCAAATCATCGCCGGCGCTGCAGCCGCCGCCACGAGCGTCGCGCTTGCTTCCAAAATCGGTATCGCCGGATCGGTGATCGGCGCCGCCGTGAGCTCGGTCATCACCGTTGTGTCCTCGCAGGTCTACCGCCACTTTATCTCTGCCAGCGCCAAAGCCCTCAAAGGTACGCACGCCGACGTCGACTACCCCGCCGGCGCCTATGAGCCCGTTGAATTTAATGCCGAGGAGCACCTGGGCGGCGCCGCGACTACGCAAGAGATGCGCCAGATTGCGGGGCGCGCGACCACGGCACGCGTCGCTCCCAACAGCCTGCGCGCCAAGGCGGCGGCAGAGCGCAGCCAGACGCAAAAGAAGGTCATCATCTTCTCGATCGCCATCGCCATCGTCGCGGTCATCGCCTGCACCGGTGCCATCCTTATCACCACCGCCGGTGAGGGTCTGGGCGAGCGTCCCGAGCCAATCCTTTCGTCGCGCACGACCGAGCACGACGCGGATAACACCGGTCAATCGCAAAGCCAGCAGGACGACTCGCAGGGCGCCTCCGCATCCACCGACTCGTCCTCGAACACCCCCGATCAGTCGCAGAGCGCTGATTCCTCTGCGAACAGCGGCGGCACGCAATCCAGCACGACCGACTCAAGCCAAACGACTGACGGCTCTCAACCGAGCACAGGCGACCAGACGAGCGGCAATGCATCGGGCACGGGATCTACCGACAATAGCAACACCAACAGCTCGAGCGGAACCGCTTCCGGCACGGCATCAGACAGCTCGAGCCAAGACACGGCATCGGGCAACTAAGCACGTTTGTCTCTCATAGATAACCGACCTGCATAACGGGCGCGAACCGGCAACGGTCGCGCCCGTTTACCTTGGGCGACGAGATGGCAAGGCCCGTGCGATGGTAAGATGCTTTGGTGTGTATAGAGGAGATTTGCCATGAGCAAGACAATAGTTACGCCCACGCTATCGCTGGGCAACCACATCTATCTGTATCGTCTGCTGCGCGACGCGATTGGGTGCGGCAAGCAAACGTTTATGACGCAGGTCGAGGAGGCGCTCGCCGCCGGCGACATGACCGCTTATGACCTGGGCTTCGAGTCCACGCGCGAGCTGCTCGAGGAGCTCGACGACTGCATTAGACTGACCGTCTTTAAGGGCGGTCGCCTGTATGCCACCGTCATCGCCAACGATACCTGGGATGCCGCCCTTGCCAAGGGCGAGGACAAGCCCAAGGCAGCCAAGGGAGCCAAGCAGTCCTACAAAAAGAAAAAGCGCGGCGAGAAGGACCTCAAGGCCGTGCGCCCTAAGCACGTTACGCGTCCCGAG
>USQE01000150.1 GCA_900556675.1 uncultured Collinsella sp. | reverse complement strand
CTGCAATACAAGACGGCCCTGCATCTCTCGCGAGGTGCAGGGCCGCTATCGTCGATGGGTGACGGCGCTAGAAGTTGGCGTCGTTGAGCTGTTCGCTCTCGAGGCCGTCGAGCTGTTGCTGTTCGGGCGTATCGGCGACGCTCTCGAGCAGCTCGGTGGGATCGACGTTCATGTCCCTACCGGCCTCGTTGCCATTGACCAAGTCGTCCGAGAAGATGTCGACTTCCATTTCCTCGGCCTCTTCGATCTGAACCTCGAGTGGCACCTGGGTGCGCACAAGTTTGACGGCCGGGCGCATGCGAGCAAAGAGCGGTACGTACTCAATGATGATGGCCGAGTTCTCGAGACCATACCAACGTGCCGGGCTTCCGCAGGCGCGGCGGACGGCGTACTTGATGGCCATGACGCGATGGTCGTTGCGGTTGATGTCCGTTTCGGGGGCAAGCATCTTGCGCAGCATACAAAAACGGAAGTCGCCCACGTTGCCGCGTGTCTCGTAGATGGAGTAGGTGTGATGCTGCGGCGGCAACTCACCCGATGCCATCAGGTCGCCAACGATCTGGCGCAGGTAGGCGTTGATGCGTTGATTGACCTTAAAGCCCAGGTCCAAGCGCACGCGGAATAGGAAGTCTGTGCCAAAGGTCTCGACGGAATACTCGTGCGTATAGGGCTCATCGGTGACATGCACGTTGATGAACCAGTATGCCTTGGCGCGCTTGGGATGCTTATCCAAGATGGAGTAGAGCACGTCGCGGTCGAGCGTGAGCGGGTCGGGACTGTTGGTAAGGAACACCAGATTGTCGGCGAGCACGGGGTAGGTCTCGTCGTTGCGCAGGCGGCCGAGCTGGTCAATGTACTTGGAGACGGGCAGCAGGATCGTCTGCGTGCGCTCGATGGCGGTGCCGCGGCGCCACACGTACATAAGGCCAAACAGCAGCGCGGCCAGGAAGATCATGACGTAGCCGCCGTCAAAGAACATGGTGAGGCACGAAGCGAAGAAGCACAGCTCAATGGCACCAAAGAGCAGGGCGAAGACGCAGGCGCCCAGCTTGTGTTTGAGGATGCCGGCGATGTAGCTCGTCAAAAGCGTCGTGGTCATGAGCATGGTCACGGTAATGGCGAGGCCGTAGGCGCTCTCCATGCGCTCGGAGTTTTGGAACAGCAGCACGATGAAGATACAGCCGACCCACATGATGTTGTTGACGAGCGGAATATAGAGTTGGCCCTTGGTGTCGCTGGGGTAGTGGATGCGCAGATGCGGCATGAGATTGAGACGGGTTGCCTCGGATACCAGCGAGAACGAGCCGGTGATGAGCGCCTGCGAGGCGATGATGGCCGCTACGGCCGAAAGCACGATGGCAAAGGGGCGCAGGGGCTCGGGGAGCATCATATAGAACGGGTTGACGATATCCATCGCGAGCATCTGGGGGTTGGAGTTATTGGCGAGCAGCCAAGCTCCTTGACCCAGATAGTTGAGGATAAGGGCCGCCTTAACAAACGGCCAGGATGCATAGATGTTAGCCTTGCCCACGTGACCCATGTCCGAATAGAGCGCCTCGGCGCCGGTCGTCGACAGGAAGACGAAGCCGAGCACCATGATGCCCGAGTGGTTGATGGGCGAGAACAGGAACATGATGCCGCGGATGGGGTTGAGCGCGCGTAGGATGGACAGGTTGCCGAGCATGTTGAACAGGCCGGCGCCAGCCAAGAACAGGAACCACAGCGTCATGAGCGGCCCGAACAGCTTGCCGATCGACGAGGTGCCGGCGCGCTGCATGGCAAACAGGCCACAGATAATGATGATGGTGATGATGATGACGTTGGTCTGGCCGTCACCCAAAAGCGCATGGCCCCACTCGATAGTGCGCAAGCCCTCGATGGCCGTGGTAACCGTGACGGCGGGGGTGAGGATGCCGTCGGCGAGCAGCGCCGCGCCGCCGATCATGGCGGGAAGGATCAGCCACGGCGCCACTTTGCGCACCAAGCTAAACAGGGCGAAGATGCCGCCCTCGTTGTGGTTATCGGCCTTCATGGCGATAACCACGTACTTGACCGTGGTCACGAGCGTCATGGTCCAGATGACGAGCGAAAGCGCGCCCAGGATCATGTCCTCGCTGACGGTACCGATGCCGCCGTTGTTGGCAACGATTGATTTCATGGTGTACATGGGGCTCGTGCCGATGTCGCCGTATACGACGCCGAGCGTAACGAGCAGCATGCCAGCGGAGAGGGGAATGGCTCCATGCCCGCCTTGACCACGCTGGTCTTGGGGGCTTGCCTCCAGTTTGTCGTGTGCCACGTGGACTCCCTTGGACATCTGGTTATCTGTCTAGGACAGATAATCTTTATGCCGTCTTTATACATACAAGAGCAGTTTGGCACATTGGTTGACTTTAGACAATAATCCCCAGCTGGGGATTATTCATGTACGCAGGGGCATTTCAAAGCAGGGGCTTTTAAGCACGTGCTGTCTGGGCGATGCCAGTCTTGGCGTTTGCGCGTCTGCCGGCGAGTTCGCAAAAAATCGCGCCGCCGATGATAAGCGCGGCGCCCATCAGACGGACCGATGTTATGGCTTCGCCCAAAAGGACGGCCGAGAACACGACGGCCGAAAGCGGCTCAAGGTAGCCGACGACGGCGACGGTCTGCACGGGCAGTTTGGCGACGGCGCTAAAGTAGAGCAGGCAACCGATGCCGGTGTTGACGACGCCGAGCATGACGACGGCGCGCCAATCAATACTGGTGGCGACGCCGGCGGACAGGAATGAGGGAGCGCCCTGCGTGATGAGCGTGAGGACCAGCGCGGTCACAAAGGCGGCGCTCACCTGAAGCGTGGAGTTCTCGAGGCCCTCGATGTGTGGCGCACCCTTGCTAGCGATGACCATCAGCGCATAGCAAAATGCCGAGGCGATACCGCAGACGATACCCGCAATGGGCATATTGCCGCCTAGACCTTGCGCTGCAATGAGAAAAGCACCACAAGCAACGGCGACAAAGCCGGCGATTTTGCCGCCGGTCAGCTTTTCGCCAAAGATGAGCGGGGAGAGCGCCATGACAATGATGGGGCCGCAGTAGTACAGCAGCGAGGATACGCCGACGCCGATCGTCTGATAGGCGCGGAACAGGAAAATCCAGCTGGCGCCCAGCGCGGCTCCCGAGAGAAGGAGTGCTGCGGCTTCGCGGGGACGAGATGGTGCCTGCAACTTATGGCTTTGGGTGATGGCGAGGATGGTGACAAGCGAGAGCGCGCCCAAAAACGTGCGTAGTAGCACGATATCGGAGCTCGGCAGCGCGATGGCAGCGGCGATGATGCCGTTGGAGCCAAACAATAGCAATGCTGCTAAGTACGTAAACAGTCCGTTGTCCATGCGTTTCCGTCCCCTCTATATTCGAGCATGTTCACTATGGGTGAACTGGCAATAGAAGAAAAGCGAATATAATGCATGGCAAACATGATAAAAACGCATGTAAAGGTTGAGGGGTGCCGTGGAAACGAATATTCAAAAGATGCAGGTGCTGCTGGAGACGGTGCGCGCCGGAAGCTTTACGCGTGCTGCCGAGCGCCTGAGCTATTCGCAATCGGGCGTGAGCCGTATGGTGGCCGATCTTGAGGCCGATTGGGGCTTTAAGGTGCTCGACCGCAGTCGCGAGGGCGTAGTGCTTTCTGCCGACGGGCGGCAGGTCATGCCGGCGGTCGAGGCGCTCTGCGAGGAATTCACTCGCTTGCAGCGACGAGTGGATGAGATGCGCGGGCTCATGCGCGGCAAAATCTGCATCGGTACGTTTTCGAGCGTGGCGACCCACGTGCTGCCGCCGGTGATTGCGCGCTTTCGTGCCGATCATCCGGACGTCGATTATGAGTTGCTGATGGGTGATTACTCAGAGATTGAACAATGGGTGGCTGAGGGTCGTTGTGACCTGGGCTTTATCCCGCGTGAGCCCCGAGAAAACGGCATGGCATCGCGGTCTTTGGTGCGCGACGAGTTGATGGCGGTAGTACCGGCAGACTCTTTGCTTGCCACGGCGGAGGTCGTTTCTCTTGCCGATTTAGCCAACGAGCAGTTTATTCTGCTAGAACGCGGCACCGATGACGAGATTACGCCGCTGTTTCGTCGGGCGGGGCTGACGGTGTGCTCCAAGCTGTCGACCTGGGA
>USQE01000149.1 GCA_900556675.1 uncultured Collinsella sp. | reverse complement strand
TTGCCCCTCCCCTTTTGGGCGCGAGTTCTGGAAAGCATGAATCCAAGACCGGGCCGCTTGGGAAGTTCCATATAATCGATGTCATTAGTATTTCGAAAGGATGGAACAGAATGGCGTTGAGCAAGGCATTATGCACCGGTCGCGGATTGATTCCGGCAATTGGTGGACATGTGCACCGCATGTTCGATGAGGGTGAAGACGACCTGTTTTCGCTGAGCCTTGACGACGTGATGGATGATCGCCCGTGGACCGCCGACGAACTCATGGGCGGCGGGGCTCGCCCGTCAAGCCCCAATCCCGCACTTGCGCCTAAGCCCGCATCTGCGCCGACTCCTGCGCAGTCGCCTGTTTCGACGCCCGCGCCTACGCCCGCACCCACTTCGGCGCCCACGCCCGCTCCCCGCCCCGCAAGCGACCCGTCCGAGACGGCGGCATTTCTCGCTGCAGCGACGCAGGGCAAATCGGCCGACAGCACCGTTATGTACAGCGCTCAGCAGTTGCCTGTTCCTGCGGCACGCAAGCCTCCGGTCGCAAGGCTCGATGAGCCCGTTGCCCATCAGGTTGCCTACGATTCCTGGGCTGCAGCCGATCTGGATGAGACCTCTACCGGCATGCCGGCGCTCGACGTTCCAGTTAACCCGCTTTTTGCCGCCAACACGAGCGCCGCGGACAATGAGGGCGGTGCAGCATATTCCGATTATTCCGATGGCCATGCTGGCACCGGTCGCATCGAGACCGAGGATTATGGCACCGCATCGAGCGATTATCTCAACGATCCGTACGCTGCCACGCCTGCACCGGAATATGACACGGAGGCCGCGTCCGCGCCGGCGTATACCAAAAGCACGGGCGAAGAGCGCTTCGCCGATTATTACGCCGAGGAAAAGGCACTGCGTTTCTCGGAATTTCCGCAGGCAGTCAAGGTTGCCTTTATCGCCATTGTCATTGCCCTGCTCGGTGTCATTGCGTTTGAAGGACTCCAGCTGTTCCGCGGCCCCACCGCGTCCGAATCGGCAACGCAGCAAAAAGAGGACGACAACCAGTACCTGGACATCAACACCCTCAAGGGCGACCCCAACGACGGGGACGACGAGTAGCGAGGGCTGAAGGCAGCCGCAGGATCCCGCATCCAGCATCGGCTTCTAAGTGCTGTTTTGTCATCCAACTACACTTTTCCGGATAATTTGCCTATCGAATTTGACACTTTTCCGAAGTTTTAAGGTGCCTATTTCGACACTTTTCCGGATTTTATACTCTGTCCCTCCAGATGCGCTTTACGGTGCAGGCGTTGGAAGAAGGGCCATGTGCCGCTGTCGGCCCACATGTTCTGCAGATCAAGCTGCTCGGAGACGGATCGCGCGAGCCGTCCAGCTGGAAGCTCTTTGCCGACGGCGCGTGCGCTGCGGACGGATCCGGCGCCTTTGCCCGCGAGTGCTTCTGCAAGGGCGCCGAGGTGTTTCTAGACCTGTGCCGCGACGCCGTACGCGCGACCGAGCTGTACCAGTGGAGCCAGAGGGAGTACGAGCTGTTGAGTGCGGCCCGCAGGATCGTAAGGGTGTAGACGGGCGGACGAGCCATCGACGATTTTGAGCTGGCAAGGGCCGGGAACTAGATTCCCAGCCTTCAACCTAGCACTGCTTTATGAGATCGAGCACCGCAGGAATGTCATCGGCATTCCGAAGCGCAACGTAAGTGGGTAAGCCCGGGCCAAATCCACCCTGCGTACGCTTGTCCTGGCACATGTCCTCTGGATCCGTTAGATCATCCACACTCTTTGCCAAGCCAACGGCAATCCAACCACCGTTGCTGGTCCTGCCTTCTAACACGGCATGCAGTTTTCGCTTGCCCGACCTGAAGCCTACATAGTACTTAGCTATGTAGGACTCCCACGAAGGGTTACCACTCAGAACGGACTCGCGCACCTCATCGAAAAGCTTCTGGTTGAGCCCACCTTCGGCAAAGGTGGGGTGATTCTCCTGCAGAGTCCAGATAGGAGCCTCGTCAGACTCCCCGCGAGAGGGGCGATACTTGTCGACGACATCTGCCGGAAGGTCGGGATACTTCCATATCTCGCACGCTTCTTTCGCCAGCTCGTCCGCGCGCTGCCCAATCTCTTCCTCACCCCATTTTTCATGCGAGGCGATCGACTTGTTCAGGTAGAGCGGACTGCACTTAAGCCCCACGTCAGGAAGATTGAGCTTGTCCGAGAACGACCGGTTTGAGTACTCCTGGCTGTAGCCCGTCAGCGTTAGATTTCCCAAGTTGTTGCACAGCCTGTCGTGGATGTCTTCCCAGTTCTCGCCAAGCGATTCCTTCCAGCCGTGCACATCATCGATCGTTTGGGGCATGACATGCTCGATCTGGTAATTGTCAGCCGAGATGGGCTCCTTCGGGTGGTGCCAGTTCTCCATGCGCTCCAGGTAATAGCGCTTTTTGGAGAAGCGGTTGTAACAGTCGCGCGTCTTAAACTCCTCGACAAAATGCTCGTCTGTCGGGAAGTACGCAGTCATACCGCCGCTATGGATAAGGAGCATCGCCGTAACGTACTCCTCTATATCGTCCTGCTGCTCGAGATTGCGATACATGCCGGCAAAGAAATTATTTAGGCCCGTGGTAAGCCTGCCGCAAACCGCCCGCCTGAACAGGAACGACTCGATAGTCTCGCAGATACGCAGAAACGCATTGCGGTCTAGCCCATTCCCCTCGTAAACCGAGTAAAGCAACATTAAGAGGGGCCTTATCTGCGTCACGTCGAGGCTTACGATTCTGCCGAACACTCGGCGTAGTCCGTCGTCCTTCTCCTTACCAAGGAACAGACTGGCGTATCTATGTGCATACCCGCGCAGCTCCTTAAGCAGGCCCTCGGTGTCACCATCGTAGTCGTCGGCGAAATAGCGCTTAAACTCGTAGTAGGCCTCGTTCTCCTTCGGCATCCTATTGGGAACTTTAAGCCACAGCCAGTACCAGATAAATGCATTGAACTCGTCCTCGCCGCCTTTTCCGAACAAGCACTCGAGTGGATGCCAATAACCCTCATAAAGCTTGGTCTGTTCGTCGTTGGGAAGCGACATTAGAACGTAGTTACGGATGAGGTCAATGGGCGGCTTGCCCTTGGAGTTCATGGACTCAAATATGAGCTGGGCATTATCAACGCCAGCGGTGAGCTTAGTGTCGATGACCTGCACGCGGTTTAGCCCCGCCCAAAGCCTTGCAGGGTCGAATGATTTCCCGTGCATCTTTTCGCGGAAGAACGCATGGTTCTCGACAATGCGATCCGATTTTTCATCTGGCACGGGAGCCCCAGACACGATGGAGAACAGCGTCTCTTTATCGTCCTGCGAGAGCACCAGCTTGTAGCGTGCCAGACCGTTGTAGTCGTCATCGTTAAAGAGGTAATTTTTCCTCAGCGCCGAGATTTTGAGGTCGCCAAGGAAGCCAGCCTTGTCGGGGTTGCTCTCCAAATAGTCAGCCAAAGCTGCAATCATCAACGAAAACGTCGTCATGCGCTGCTGTCCGTCAATCAGAAGCACGCGCGAAATGCTCGTGGCAGAGCTCTCGGACTCGGGGATATAAAGCATTGACCCCACGAAGTGCGATACGCCATCACGACCCGCTCGCATGACGTCATCCCAAAGCACCTCGCACTCTTTTACACTCCACGAGTAAACTCGCTGGTACACGGGAATGACGAACTGCATCTTCGCCACGCCCATAAGGTCGAGTAGATTTGCCTCGGTTGCTTTCATTTGCGTTTGCTCCCTTTTCTTGTTTTACGTCACCTACCGTCAGTCCTCCACCGAACGGAGGGCGCTAAAGACGAGAGCATCGAAGCGCAGAAGCAACCGGGATGCTCATATCACTAGATTTTACAATGCTTGTTGCGAACACAATTGAACGTCTGATCGGTTCCGATGGCTCCCCCTATGAGAAGCACGTGGACACTAAGGGACGCGTTCTGAGCGACAAGTGCATCGCGGACGAGGTTCCGTTTGGGATTCCGGAAAGCTGGGCCTGGGCGAGATTTAGTGAAGTCATTGGAATTGCAGCGCGTTTGGTCGACCCGTTGAAATATCAGGACTTTCCTCATATCGCGCCTGACAACATCCAAAAAGGCACCGGAAAGCTCTTGTTCTGTCATAGTGTTAAGGCCGACGAGGTTAAG
>USQE01000148.1 GCA_900556675.1 uncultured Collinsella sp. | reverse complement strand
GACCTTTAACGTCGACATCCTCATCGAAGCACCCGACAGCCGCCTTAAGCCCGGTATGACCGCCGAGGTCTCGGTGGTGACCGAGCAGCTTGACGACGTAGTCATGGTGCCCACCATGGCGCTCATGACCGAGGATGGCGAGCACTATTACGTCAATCTGGCCACCGATGACGAAGGCAAGGAAACGCGCCGCGTGAAGGTAACTGTCGTGACGCAAAACGACAACGACGCCGTGGTCGGCAAGACGCAGGTCAGGCGCGACGATCAGGGCAACGAGATCAACCCCAACGTGCCGGTTACCAAGCTGCGCGATGGCGACACTATCGTTATGGATACTGGCGCGGGCATGACGGCAGACGGCGGCATGTCTGCCGACGAGGGCATGTAATGCGCCCCGTCATCGACATCCGCAACGTGCACCGCATCTTTGAGAGCGAGGCCGGTTGCGCCCACATCCTGCACGACGTGAGCCTGGCGGTAGACCCCGGTGAGTTCGTCGCCATCACCGGCCCCTCGGGCTCGGGCAAGTCGACGCTCATGAACATCCTGGGTTGCTTGGACAAACCGACGGCGGGCGACTATTACCTGCAGGGGCTCAATGTCGCCGAACTCGACGATGATGAGCTCACCGAGGTGCGTGCGCTGAGCATCGGCTTTGTCTTTCAAAGTTTCAACCTACTGCCGCGCCTGTCGGTTATCGAAAACGTCATGCTGCCGCTGTCCTACACCAATGTGCCGCGCAACCAGCGCGAGATGCGCGCCGTACACGCGCTGCAAGCCGTCACGCTACCGGTCGACCATTGGGACCACCGCATATCAGAACTATCGGGCGGACAAATGCAGCGCGTCGCCATCGCACGCGCCCTTGTCAACGATCCGCCCATCATTCTTGCCGACGAGCCTACGGGCAACCTGGATTCTGCTACCGGGGCACTCGTCATGGAAACCTTCCACAAACTCCAGGAGCGCGGCAAGACCATCGTGCTCATCACGCACGACCCGGGCATTGCCGCCGAGGCCGACCGAGCCGTAACCATTCGCGACGGGCGAATCCATGACGGCGCATATATCGCGCATGCGCCGAATACGCTACGCGGCGCCATCAGCAACCTACCCGCGACTTGTACATCTTCCACGTGGCCGAAAGGAGCGAAGGCATGAGCACCCGAGATCTTGTACAAGAAGCCCTGCACTCGCTCGAAGCCAACAAGGGTCGCAGCCTGCTCACCATCCTGGGCATCGTCATTGGCATCGCCTCGGTCATAGCCATGACCTCGCTCATCGGCGGCATCCAAAACAGCTTGGTCAACAGCTTGGGCCTCAACGCAGCCCGCATGGTGCAGATCTACTCGTCCCAAGAGCTCACCGATTCGGACGTCGAGAAGCTACGAAAAATGGTGCCGCAAATTGAGCAGATCGGCATCGTCGACAGCGCCTATTCCGAGTACAAAGTTGGGGATAAAAGCTATACCGTCATGGCCCAAGGTGTCGATAGTGACATGCTCGATGCCGTGGGCGCCAGCAAGATCGTTGCCGGTCGCACCTATAGCGACATCGAGTCCAAATCCGGCGCGCGCGTGGCGCTCATCGGCCGCGGCGGCGCCGAGCAGCTGTACGGCAACGAGCAGGACGCGATCGGCAAGACCATCAAGGTCTCGAGCGGAGACGTGCAGATTATTGGCGTTATCGACGGTGGCAACGACTCCATGGGCTCACTGAGCCTGTTCATGCCCCGAGCGACGATCTCCGAGCTCTACGGCGATGACAATCCGTCGTTTCCCAGCGTGACGGCGCTCGCCGCCGAGGGCACCGATATGGATGAGCTCTGCAAGACGATCGAATCCAAAGTACGCAGCATGAAGGGCATTTCGGAGGACGACGAGTACGACAGCGTGTCGGCAAGCTCCATGAAGAGCGCCATCGACGCCCTCAACTCCTTTATGGGCGCCTTCTCGCTCATCATGGGCGCCGTTGCGGGCATCTCACTTTTAGTGGGCGGTATCGGCATTATGAACATGATGCTCACCAACGTGACCGAGCGCATCCGCGAAATTGGCATTCGCCGCGCCCTGGGCGCAAGCCGACGCGATATCACGGCCCAGTTTTTGGCCGAATCCTCGGCGCTGTGCATCACCGGCGGCATTTTAGGTGTCGTGATTGGCTATCTGCTGGCCTGGGGTCTTACGTTCTTTGCCGCCAACTCGAGCATTATGAGCGAGTTTGGGGCCACTGGGACGATTACGCCGAGCTTCTCCATTACGACTGTGCTGATAGCGTTTGCCGTATCGGTCGGTATCGGCGTGATCTTTGGCTTCTACCCCGCCCGCCGCGCCGCAAAGCTCGATCCAGTCGAGTGCTTGCGCTATCAGTAAGCCAACACCAGATAAGTTGCGGTGAAATAGAGATTGTTTATGCTGCTAAAAGGCCATATCTGACCCTATTTCACCGCAACTTGGATAGCGTCAGGTATAACGCTTCACCCCAAATCAAATTGATTCGTTGAATAGACACATTGTAAATCTTTATACTTCGTTTAATCCACAAGTGGGTATTATCACACACAAAGCACACGTGAAAGGATATACCCATGTCGCTTACACAGTCAGCAGAGCGTGCAGCGCTCAACAAGCTCATCGATTATCTCGACGACAACCCGCAAGAAAACATCGACAAAATCATGGACCTCGTGAACAAACTGGTCCCCAATCGCGTATTTCCCGTACAGCGCGAGGCGTTTACCAACGTCATCAAGAGTCGCGGCAATTGGTATGACCTGATCATGCGCATCTTCGACCTCAATCCCAAAATGCGCACCAAGTTGCTCAAGGCGCTTATAATCGACGGCAACCTGCTGGCTTGGCCCCAACAGGAAAAGAACCGCGAGAAATACCAGTGCAATATTCCGTGGGCCATCCTGCTCGACCCCACAAGTGCCTGTAACCTGCATTGCACGGGCTGCTGGGCCGCCGAGTATGGCTATAAGCAGAATCTGTCCTTCGATGACATCGACTCCATCGTCACGCAGGGCAAAGAGCTCGGCACGCATATCTACATCTATACCGGCGGCGAGCCGCTCGTCCGCAAGCACGACCTAATCAGAATTTGCGAAAAACATCAGGACTGCGTGTTTCTCTGCTTCACCAATTCCACGCTCATCGACGAGGCGTTCTGTGACGACATGATCCGCGTTGCAAACTTTGTCCCTGCCATCAGCGCCGAGGGCAACGAGCACACCACCAACGCCCGCCGTGGCGAGGGTACGTACGAAAAGATCGAACACGCCATGAAACTTTTGCGTGAGCGAAAACTGCCGTTTGGAATCTCGACGTGCTGGACCAGCGCCAACGCCGATACCGTCGCCACCGAGGAAAACATGGACTGGATGATTCGCGAGGGCGCGCTCTTCTGCTGGTATTTCTACTTTATGCCGGTCGGCCGCAATGCCACCAACGAGCTTATGCCCACGCCTGAGCAGCGCGAACACATGTATCATTTTATTCGCGAGATGCGAGAGAAAAAACCTCTCTTTACCCTCGATTTCCAAAATGACGGTGAGTTCGTGGGCGGCTGTATCGCCGGCGGGCGACGCTACCTACATATCAACGCGGCGGGAGACGTGGAGCCGTGCGTTTTCATTCACTACTCCAATGCCAATATCCACGACGTAAGCCTGCTCGACGCACTTCGCTCTCCCCTCTTTATGAAGTATTACGAAGGCCAGCCTTTTAACGACAACTACCTCAAGCCTTGCCCCATGCTCGAGAACCCCGATGTACTGCCCAAAATGGTCGCCGAGGCAGGCGCCATGAGCACCGACCTGGTAGAGAAGGAGTCTCCCGAACAACTGCGCGAGAAGACCCGCGCCGCCGCCAAAGCTTGGTCATCCGTGGCAGAGCGCATTTGGAACGACCCCAAAGATCCGCTCTACACCAAGCGCCATGACGATATGACACAGGGCATGGCCGATAGCGATATGCACAAGTTTGAAAAGCAGGGCCGCAAGCTTAAATCAAACTGCTAGTACCCCATCATCGATAGAATACAAACGTGCGGGCGCCCCAAGGCATTTTGGGGCGCCCGCACCATATATGACATATATCCGCTAAGTTGCGGTGAAATATGGACAGATTATACGTTCTACCAGCAAAAACAGACACTATTTCACCGCAACTCATTAAGGGACTGATGGAAGCAGATGCCAACAGAAGGTCTATTCCAAGCGAGACTCCAGGCTCGACAGGCCGTTG
>USQE01000147.1 GCA_900556675.1 uncultured Collinsella sp. | reverse complement strand
ATACGCTGCTACTAAATTGGTAGCAGTACTCATATTTGCCGTTTTTTGCACACGGCACCCTGAGACGGGTGCCCCGGGGCTCCCCGTGGGGGAGCTCCGGGCTTCATGGGGGCACGAATGGTCCGCCCCGACCTGCGAAATCTGTGCTCGCGATGCGAATAACGTCCCTAACCTTAAACTATAGCTTGAACTTAGCTATAATGCGCTACGTTCCTGCCAGGCTGTGGTTGCGGACGGACGAAATGCCCATCCTAGTCCAAGACAGACGCGGTCAAAGGGATCCACGTAAGCGACCGCGTGCGCGCGGCGCGATCATGGCGCGTCCTAGATGTAAGCCGCACCGTCCGTTCTACTTTCTTTGGGGCAATACCGCCTCGCGGGCGAGCGGGCCAGTCGTGAAGGTGGCTGCGGCCTCCCGAGCAAACGCCCCGGTGCGCAAGTGTGGGGTCAAATACCAGGTCAGCTGGTGGGAACAACCCGATATTCCGTGCGGGGCACGGATCGTATACGACACAGAAGGCAGGGTAGTGGACATGGTGAGGGGCAGCTTGATGCATGCGGCTCGGTTAGGTGCTGGGGCCGCGGCGGTCATTGCCGTTTTGGGCCTGAGCGGATGCGCGTTCAATCCACTGTCCACGTTCACGACGCCCACGATCGACCAGATCGAGCGCGAGACCGTTACCCCCACGGTATCGGACGATGCCCTGGTCACGCCGGGAACCCTGACGGTCGCCCTCGATACGTCCGATGCACCGCAGGCCATGCAGGATGCCGACGGAAACCTCACGGGCTATGCGGTCGATGCCGCTCGTGCCCTCGCATGCCGCATGGGTCTCAAGGTCGCCTTTGTCGATGCGTCCTCGGCCGATTCCGCGCTCAGCGATAAAAAGGCGGACATCTTCATTGGCGACATCAAGTCTGCGGGCGGCGACATCAGCTCGCTTGGCTCCTGTCTGTACGATGCCGCCGCCGTATTCGGCAAGAGCAGTGACGGCGAGTCGCTGAGCGTTTCCACCGAAACGCTTAACACCGCTACCCTGGGCGTTCAGACCTCCTCGGCCTCGCAGGAGGCGCTCGCCAAGCAAAGCATCACCGCCAACCAAAAGACCTTTTCCAACATCAATGAGTGCTTTGAGGCGCTCGAGTCGGGCGAGGTCGATTACGTGATCTGTGATTCCACGGCTGGTGGCTACCTCGCGCGTCTGATGAGCCAGATCTCCTATGTCGGTACGCTCGAGGCGCCCTCCACGCTTGGCGTCGCAGGTCTTAGCTCTAATGATGAGCTGTGCCGTGCCGTGAGCGATGCCCTCGATGGCATCACGGTCGATGGCACGCTCGAGGCAGTCCACTGCGTCTGGTACGGACAGATGCCCTATGACCTTACCGCCAAGACCGTTTCGGGGGCCAATGTGCAGGCATCCGACTCCACGTCCAACGAGACCGAGTCCTCCGATGACGACGCCTCTGATAACAACAGCGACGGCCCGTCGTCTAGCCAGGAGGGCACCATCACCGACGATGACATCAACAAGCTCAATAGCTAGTTATTGGTAGGGGTGGCGCCTGCCACACGCTGAACAAGGCGCTTCTTCACGGTTTCAACACGCATGGCCGGGTCTCCCCAATAAGGGAGCCCGGCTTTTCTATTTTGGTAAAAACGGCAGGTAAAAGCTGATTTCCAGGAAAAAAACTAGCTTTGCCGACGCCCTCCTATAGCGCACTTTGTCACGGAAAAGTGCGAGACTTCGGTATGCGGTATCAAGCAGTCGTTATTCGGGTCTTTGGGAATTCGGGTGATTAAATGCACGGCAATGGGTACATAGCCAGTACAGTAAGTCCCCGAGGCAGATTGGAGCCACGTATGGATATCAAGGTTTCTGGACGCAAGACGACGGTAACCGATGCTCTGCGTGCGCATGTGGATGAGAAGATCGGCGAGGCGCTCAAGGTTTTCGATATCGAGCCCATGACAGTCGACGTCGTGCTTCGTTATGAGAAGAACCCCTCGAACCCCAACCCGGCAATCGTCGAGGTCACGGTTCGTGTCCGTGGTTCTGTGATTCGCGTTGCCGAGCACGGCGCAGATATGTATGCCGCCATCGATCTCTCCGCCGATAAGGTCACCCGCCAGCTGCGCAAGTTCAAGACCAAGGTCGTGGACAACCGCCAGGGTGGTGCCAGCGCCGCGGATGTTGCGCCGGTCGAGCGCGTCGAGGATCTGGCCGACCTGCTGCTGCCCGAGGAGGACGACGACCTGCTCGTCCGCGAGAAGGTTATCGATGTCACCCCGATGACTGAGGAGCAGGCGCTGGTGCAGACCGATTTGCTGGGCCACGACTTCTACGTGTTCGAGAACGCGACGACCGGTCTCATCAATGTGGTGTATCACCGTAAGAATGGTGGATATGGCATCATCAAGCCCCGCATCGAAACACTTGACGAGTAAAATACGTTAACTTGCATGAGTTAACGGTTGGCGGCCATCCCATGCGGGTGGCCGCCTTTTTACGTAAGGAGTCGCTTTGATGGACAAGGCCGCATCCGCTGGTCATTCGAACCGTTGCCGCATCGTCGTCGATACTTGCTGCGACTTTAGCCCCGAGGTCGCCGCGAACCTCGATGTCGATATCCTGGGTTTCCCTTTCATTATCGATGGCGAGGAGCGCACAGACGACATCTGGTCGAGCATGAGCCCTAAGGAGTTCTACGACCGCATGCGCGCCGGTGCCCGCGTGTCCACCTCGGCTGTGTCGCTCGGTCGCTATATCGAGTTTTTTACCGAGTGCGCCAAAGAGGGCACGCCCACGGTCTACCTGTGCTTTACCTCAGCGCTGTCGTCGAGCTACAACTCCGCGTGCCAGGCGGCAGATGTCGTGCGCGCCGAGTATCCCAACTTTGAGCTCTACGTGGTCGACAACGCTCTGCCCTGCGCGACCGGTGCGCTCTTGGCGCTTGAGGCCGTGCGCCAGCGTTCGGCGGGACTGAACGCCAAGCAGCTGGTCGATTGGGCAAACGAGGCCAAGACCTACGTGCACGGCTACTTTACGCTCGAGAGCTTTGACGCGCTGGCTGCCGGCGGCCGCATTCCGCCCGCGGCGGCGCAGCTCACGGCAAAGCTCGATGTCAAGCCCGAGCTCTCCTACGACTTGGCCGGCTCGCTGTCGCTGATCGGCGTCAACCGCGGCCGCAAGAAGGCGCTCAAGTCCATCCTCAAGTCGTTCCGCGAGAACTACGTGCCCGACCGCACCATGCCCATCGCCATCATGACTGCCGATGCCGAGAAGGATGGTGACTGGCTCGAGGCCGCAGTTCGCAAGGAGGAGGGCTGCGCCGACGTCACGATTATCCGTAGTTCCGTCGGCCCTACCATCGGCTCGCACGTGGGGCCCGGTATGGTGGCACTTGCGTTTTGGGGTAAGAACCGCGCCGAGAAAGCCTCGCTTTCCGACCGCATCGCTCGCCGCGTGCGCGGGCAGTAGGCAAGCGATGCGTCCGTAATCGCCCTCGACTCACAGCCCAAACGCTGGCACCGAGTATTCAACCTGGTAATAACACCCAACCCAAAAGGAAAGGTTTCATGGCAAACAAGCTCTCTGTCGCATTTATCGGCACCGGAATTATGGGTGCCCCCATTGCCGGCCACATTCTGGACGCTGGCTATCCCGTCACGGTCAACAACCGCACCAAGTCCAAGGCCGCAGCGCTCGTTGAGCGCGGTGCCGTCTGGGCCGATACGCCGGCAGATGCCGCGGCGAACGCCGACGTCGTCTTTACCATGGTGGGTTATCCCTCCGAGGTCGAGGAGCTCTACCTGGCGGGTGACGGTCTGCTCGCGTGCACTAAGCCCGGCGCGGTCCTGATCGACCTTACCACGAGCTCGCCCGAGCTGGCGCGCGACATTGCCGAGGCCGCCCAGGTCTCCGGTCGCATGGCGTTTGACTGCCCCGTCACCGGCGGCGAGTCGGGTGCCATCGCCGGCACGCTCACGGCTATCGTGGGCGCCACCGAGAACGACATCGCGCCGGTCCGCGACATCCTTTCCACCTTTGCGGCAACCATCTGCTGCTTCGACGGCGCCGGCAAGGGTCAGGCTGCCAAGCTTGCCAACCAGGTGTCGCTGGGCGCCTGCATGGTTGGCATGGCAGACGCCATGGCGTTTGCCGAGCTGAGCGGCCTTGATCTTGAGAAGACCCGTCAGATGATCCTGGGCGGCACCGGCAAGTCCGGCGCCATGGAGAGCCTGGCGCCCAAGGCACTCGACGGCGACTACAAGCCCGGCTTTATGGTC
>USQE01000146.1 GCA_900556675.1 uncultured Collinsella sp. | reverse complement strand
CGTCGCTGACCGATTACCTGCTTAAGGCGGCGGGCGAGGCGAGCGTTGCTGTCGGCAACATTGGCGAGCCTCCGGTGAACGAGATCGATGGCCGTGCGCATAACGAGTGGTTTGTGGCGGAGCTTTCGAGCTATCAGATCGCAACGACCCAGGAGCTTCACCCCCGTGTGGCGGTGCTGCTCAACATTACCCCCGATCATCTGGGCTGGCATAAGAGCCATAAGAACTATGCGCTCGCCAAGATTAAGCTCTTCGAGAATATGGTCGACGATGACCTGGTGATTGTTGATGTCGAGGATGCCGGTATCCACGAGTTCGATGAGTACATCTATGTTCCGGGCCGTCGCATCTGCAAGGTTGCTTTTGACGAGCCTGCGGGCGAGGACGCCGCATTTGTTCGCGATGGCAAGATGGTCATTCGCCTGAAGGGCGTCGAGACCCCGCTCGTCGATACGTCCGAGCTTAAGATTTCGGGCCATCACAATGTAATCAATGCCCTGTGTGCTGCCACGGCGGCCCTGACGGTCGGCGCCGATGTTGACGGTGTGTGTCGCGGCCTGGTCTCGTTCCAGCCGCTGGAGCACCGCGTTGAGCCCTGTGGCGAGATCGATGGCGTGCGCTATGTTAACGATTCCAAGGCAACGAACACCGATGCGGTCGAAAAGGCCCTGACGGCGTTTCCCGACGACGACGTGATCTTGCTGCTCGGCGGTCACGATAAGGGCACGCCGCTCGAGTCCTTTGCCCGGGTTGTGATGGATAACGTTCGCTCGGTGGTCTGCTTTGGCGACGCGCGCGAGCGCTTTACCGCCGCTATGGACGAGGCGGATGTCGACGGTGATGTCGATATCGCCCAGGCCGACGACCTGCGCGATGCCGTGGACGTTGCCCGTTCGCTCTCGAGCCGCGGCGATGTGATCTTACTGTCGCCCGCCTGCTCTTCGTTTGATGAGTTCTCGGGCTACGAGGAGCGCGGTCGCGTGTTTAAGGACTATGTGGCCCAGCTTGCCGCTGCGTCCAATACGCAAATGGAATAGGGGTTGCCGGTGAGAGAGGAGAGCCCCCGACAGAATATGAGGAGGCCCGACTCGGACCGTGCTTCCTCGCAGTGCATCACGCCGCGCGCCGGTCGTCGCACGCAGGGCATCGGCGAACGTTATATCGCCGGCGTCCCCGCACGTATCATGCGACCCCGCCTGGTCTTTTTGACCTGCCTGTTCTCGCTGGTCTGTTTTGGCCTGCTTATGGTGTACTCGGCTTCTTCAGTCGAGGCGCTTCACGAGAACGACTCCGCGACCTACTTTTTGTTCCGGCAGTTTATGTTCACTGTCGTCGGTGTTGCTGCCCTCGAGTTCATCGCGCGCGTTGCACCCGATAGCTGGTTTGGCGAAGGGGCGCTTAAACTTGCCCTTATCGCTATGATGATCTTGCTGCTTGCGGTGTTCCTCTTTGGTAGCGGCAGCCGTGGCGCTACGCGTTGGCTGAGCATTGCCGGCATTCAGTTTCAGCCATCGGAGTTTCTCAAGCCGTTTGCCATTGCCTATTCTGCCATCATGCTCGATCGCGTGTTTTCGCCCGGCGGTAACATCAATGAGTTCCTTAAGGGCATGGGCTTATATTTGGGCATATCGCTCGTCTTGATTTTTATTCAGCCCGACTTTGGCACCATCCTGATTATTCTGTTGACGATCATGTGCATGGCGCTTTTTGCCGGTCTTGACCCAAAATTCATTATCGGTGCGATTCTTGCTGGCGCCGTCATCATCGTGATCGCTCTTGTCGTCGAGCCGTACCGTATGGTGCGCATTCAGGTTCTCTTGAACCCTTGGGCAGATGAATATGGAGACGGGTATCAGGCAACGCTCGCCATTATGGCGTTTGCTTCGGGCGGACTGTTCGGCCGCGGTATCGGCAACTCAACCATGAAGTACTCGTATTTGCCCGAGGCACACAACGACTACATCCTGGCCATCATTGGCGAGGAGGTTGGCTTTTTGGGGACGCTGCTGTTTTTCTTGGTGTTTGCGATGCTGATCTACTCGGCGTTTCGAATTGCCGAGCAGGCCGCCGATCGTCGCGGGGCGCTCATGGCTTCGGGCTCTGCGGTTATCCTCGCGGTGCAGTTTTTGATCAACGCGCTGGGTATTCTCAACGTGTTTCCTATGACGGGTAAGCCGCTGCCGTTTATCAGCTATGGCGGCTCGTCGATTATCGTGTCGCTCATGCTCGCCGGGCTTATTTTACGCGTCTCGCACGAGAGCGCTCGACGCGATGAATACGATCGTCGTCGCGATAGCTTTGCCGTTATGGACGAGAGCACTGCCGGTGTTCCCCATACGCGTGGGGAGCGCTCGTCGCGTGGCGGTTTTACCGTCTTGAACGGTTTTGCTTCGGAGTCGGATGCCCGTCCCCGGCCGCGCTCTGCGCCGCAGGGTTGCCCGCAACGACCGGCACCGCGCAATACGGGTGGCGGATATAATCGAATCGACTTGAATTCGGACCCGTCGGCGCGCTTGCGCACCGACGATCAGGGGCCGCGCGTACGAAGGGACTACCATGACCGATAAGATGACCGTTGCTATCGCAGCCGGCGGCACGGCGGGACATATCAACCCTGCACTCGCCTTGGCCGAGGAGCTACGTGACCGTGGCCATCACGTTGTGTTTGTAGGTCAGTCGCATAAGCTCGAGGGTCGTCTGGTTCCCGAGGCAGGGTTCGATTTTGTGCCGATTACGGTTACGGGCTTCGACCGCTCTCGCCCTTGGACGGCATTGAGCTCGCTGTGGCGTGTCTATAAGGCGAAGCGCACGCTCGGCAGCCATTTTTCTAAAGCCTGCAAGCCCGATGTCGCTATAGGTTTTGGCGCCTATGTCGAGGTCCCGCTTCTGGGCTGGTGCAAAGATGCGGGCATTCCGTATCTGCTGCACGAACAGAACTCCGTTCCGGGCCTTGCTAACAAGATGATGAGTTCGCATGCCGCCCGCGTTTGCATCTCGGTGCCGGCAGCACGTTCCGTGTTTGAGCGCGAGGGCGATCCTGACCATGTGCTCATGACCGGCAACCCCGTGCGCCGTTCTGTGATCGAGGGGGATCGGGTTCGCGGTCGCAGGGCTCTCGACGTGCCTGAGGACGCCACACTCCTGCTGGTTTTTGGCGGCTCACTTGGTGCTCAACATCTTAATGAGCGCGTGGCTTCGCTTAAAAACGAGTTGCTCTCGCGCGATAATCTCTATGTTTTGCATTCGACGGGCGCCGATGGCTTCGAGGACACCGAGCGTGCTCTTGCCCTGATGCCCGAGGAGGCGAAGCGGTATCGCGTCCAGCCCTACATCGACAATATGGGCGATATGCTGGCCGCGGCCGATTTGGTCCTCTCGCGCTCGGGCGCTTCGAGCGTTGCCGAAATCGCCGCTCTTGCCACACCTTCGGTACTGGTGCCGTATCCGCATGCGACGGCCGATCATCAGACCACCAATGCCCGCTATCTGGTCGATGCCGGTGCTGGCGTGCTCTGCGCCGATGCCGATATCGATACCCAGGCGTTTGCCGATGAGCTGCTGCATCTTATCGATGATGCGCAGGCGCGCGATGCCATGCGCCAGGCGGCTCGCGGTTTGGCCCAGGACCGCGCTGCCGTCCTTTTGGCAGACGCGGTAGAAGGATTGCGTTAGTTAGACGGGATATCGCGGGTCGCCCTCGCGCGGATGCGGTAGGTGCGGTACAGTAGACGGGTTACAGGCAGTGTTTACGCAAGGAGTACACGAGCACATGGCTGATTCCCAGACTGCAACCTCCGCGCCCGATTTCAAGAGCGCCCATTTTATCGGTATCGGTGGCGCCGGCATGAGCGGCATCGCCGAAGTGCTCCTCAATTTAGGTTATGTCGTCAGCGGCTCGGATATCGCTGCGTCGCCCGTGACTGAACGTCTGCAGTCTTTGGGGGCGCGCATTTCGCTCGGACACGACAAGAAGAACATCCGCGGAGCGGATGCAGTGATCGTTTCTTCGGCCGTAAAGGCTGACAACCCAGAAGTTACCGCTGCTCGAGAACTCGATATTCCAGTCGTCCCGCGCGCGGTGATGCTTGCTGAATTAATGCGGCTGCGCCGCGGCATTGCTATTGCAGGCGCTCATGGGAAAACGACGACCACCTCGCTTACCGCATCACTGCTCGCCGCAGGCGGGCTGGATCCGACTTTTGTCATCGGCGGAAAACTCAATAGCGCTGGCGCGAATGCCCGCTTGGGAACGGGCGAATTTCTGGTGGCCGAAGCCGATGAATCCGATGCGTCGTT
>USQE01000145.1 GCA_900556675.1 uncultured Collinsella sp. | reverse complement strand
GAGCCTGCGCGAGCCGGGCGGTACCGCCATTAGCGAAAAGATCCGTGCTCTGCTGCTCGACCCCGCCAATACGGCGATGGGAGACACCTGCGAGTTGCTGCTCTACGAGGCGGCGCGTGCCCAGTTGGTGCACGAGGTCATAGCTCCCGCCCTCGCGGCCGGCAAGGTAGTCCTGTGCGATCGCTTCTACGACTCCACGACCTGCTACCAGGCGTTTGCCGATGGCCTCGACCGTCAGATGGTACGCGATGCCAACAACCTGGCTGTCGCCGGTACGCATCCGGCGCTCACGCTCGTCTACCACATCACGCCCGAGCAGGCGGCGCTGCGCATGGCAGCTCGTGGTGCGGCAGATCGCATGGAGGCAAAAGGCATGGCCTTCCAAGAGCGTGTCTACCAGGGATTTTGCGCCATCGCCGCCGAGGAACCAAACCGCGTAAAGCTCATCGACGCCACTGCGACCGTCGAGGAAGTCTTCGAGAAGACGGTCGAGCAGATTCGCGCGTACGGTCTCGACATTTCGCAAGATGCTGTCGCCGCCGCGCTTGCCAAGGAGGCCGAGTAACGTGGCCCCCGCTCAGGCAAGCCTGCTGGCCAAGCTCGACACCCAAGAGCGCGTTCGCGATTTTTTGACCAACGCCGTCGCCAGCGGCCGCGCATCGCACGCCTACCTGTTTTTGGGCGCTCCCGGTGCCGGCAAGCTCGATGCCGCATGGGCGCTCGCCCAGGCCTTCCTGTGCGAGCAGGACGGCTGCGGAGCATGCGACAGCTGCGTACGCGTTGCTCGGCATACGCATCCTGACGTGCACTATTACACGCCCGAGAGCGCCACAGGCTACCTCATTGCCCAGATCCGCGAGCTGCTCGATGACGTGCCGCTGGCGCCCATCCGTGCCAAGGCCAAGGTCTACATCATCGATCGTGCCGAGCAACTGCGCGCTAACACCGCCAACGCGCTGCTCAAGACACTCGAGGAGCCGCCCGAGGGCGTTATGTTCATCTTGTTGGGCACCTCGGCAGACGTGATGTTGCCCACCATCGTGAGCCGCTGTCAGTGCGTGCCGTTTCGGCTGGTGTCGCCCACCGTGGCCGCGCAGGCCGTGAGCCGCGCGACGGGTCAGGATCTCGCGCGTTGCCGCATGGCGGTCGCCGTGGCGGGAAGCCCCACACGCGGCATCGAGTTCCTTAAGAGTGCCGAGCGCCAGGATGCTCGCCGCCAAATGGTCCGCGCCATCGATTCGCTCATCGCTGCCGACGAGGCTGATGTGCTCAGCCGCGCCAAGTCGCTCATCGTCGCCGTTAAGGCGCCGCTCGCCGAGGTCAAGTCCACACAGGAAAAGGTGCTCGAGCAAAACGCCGACTACCTGTCGCGTGGAGCATTGAAGCAGCTTGAGGACCGCAACAAGCGCGAACTCAACGCGCGCGAGCGTTCGGGTATCATGGAAGCGCTGGCGAGCGCGCGGACGCTCATGCGCGACGTGCTGCTGACACTTCAGGACGAGGCGGCCGACGTCGTGAACGAAGACGTGCGCGACACGATCGGGCGGCTTGCCGCCGCGACGAATGTTGCGGGTGCCACCCGGGCGCTCGAGGCGGTCGCGACCGCCGAGCGCAACATCGCCAGAAACGTTACTCCCCAGCTGGCCATCGAGGTCATGCTGTTCGATATCAGGAAGGCACTGAAATGCCGTTAGTCGTACCCGTTAAGTTTACCTACGCCTCGCGCGACCTGTGGTTTGATCCGCAGGATCTGGATATCCTCGAGGCCGATTATGCCATTTGCTCCACCGAGCGCGGAACCGAGATCGGCCTGGTCACGGCCGATCCCTTCGAGGTGCCGCAAGATGAGATCGGCCAGCCGCTCAAGCCCGTGCTGCGCGTGGCGAGCGACATCGACCTGCAGCTTGCCGACGACCTGGCCATCCAGGGCGACGAGGCCATGGTCGATTTCCGTCGTCTGGTCAAAGAGCTCGACCTCGAGATGAAGCCGGTCGGCGTCGAGTACCTGTTTGGCGGCGAGAAGGCTGTGTTCTACTTCGCGGCCGAGGAGCGCGTCGATTTCCGTCAGCTCGTCAAGGACCTGTCCTCGACGCTGCACATTCGCGTCGACATGCGCCAGATCGGCGTGCGCGACGAGACCCGCCTGGTGGGCGGCTATGCCCAGTGCGGCCAGGAGCTCTGCTGCACGCGCTTTGGCGGACAGTTTGAGCCGGTTTCGATCCGCATGGCAAAGGAGCAGGACCTGCCGCTGAACCCCACCAAGATCAGCGGTGCCTGCGGCCGCCTGATGTGCTGCCTGCGCTACGAGTTCGAGGCGTACAAGGACTTTAAGAGCCGCGCGCCCAAAAAGAAGACGCTTATCGATACGCCGCTTGGCAAGGCGCGCATCCAGGAATATGACACGCCGCGTGAGCAGCTGGTGCTGCGCCTGGAGAACGGCAAAGTCTTTAAGGTCAACCTGGCCGATATGACGTGCTCGGAGGGTTGCAAAAAGAAGGCCGCCGAGCAGGGCTGCAACTGCCGCCCCGACTGCGTGACGCGCGACGTGCTCGAGCGCATCGAGTCGCCCGAGATGCGTCTGGCGCTCATGGAACTCGATCGCGAAAACGGCGTCGACGTGGGCGATGGCCTGTCGAGCGCCGATCGTCTGGCCGGCACATCGATGCCCAAGCGCCGTCGTCGCGATGCCGAATCCGATGCTCGCACCGCTCAGGGCCAGGGCGAGGGCCGTGGCCGTGGAAAGGGCCGCGGCAAGGCCGAGGCGCCCGAGACCGAGGGAGCAGCCGATGGCCGTCGCCGCCGCAAGCGCACGGCGTCCGTCGACAATGGCGAGGCCGCGGGTAAGAACGCTTCCCGCGAGCGCGAGGCTCAGCAGCCCCAGCAGCAAAATCGCGGCGGTGGCATGAACCCCACGCGCCGTCGTCGCCGTCACCTGTCGAGCGAGGAGCGCGAGGACGCCTTCCGCGCCGCAGCTGCTCGCGAGGCCGGTGCCGCTCCCAAGGGCGCCTCGGCCTCCGACGCGCCTGCCGACAAGGCTGGCAAGCCGCGTGGCGAGGAGGAGCGCGCGTCACGTCCGCGTCGTCGCCATTCCTCGGGCGCGCAGCAGAAACCCTCGATTCCTTCTGTGGCCGATCAGGTTTCGGATGGCGAAGTCAAGGTCACGCGCCGTCGCCCCGGCGATGGCGGAGGAGCTGCCGCCAAGGCTTCGCACGGCGGCGCTCGCGACGAGTGCGAACCGCGTGAGAATCGCGGTGGCGAGGGCTCGACCGACCAGGGTCAAAAGCGTCGCCGTCGCCGTCGCTCCCGCAAGCCGCGCCAGGACGGCGGCGAAGGCTCGACCCGCACCTCGTCCGCACCGCAACCGCCTACCGGCGAATAGCGCCCGTAAACGGATGCAACCTGTCTGACCCCAGCACCTCTGGGTATCATGGCTCTACACCGACAACCCTCCCTTCGCCTTCGCGTAGGGAGGGTTGTGTCATGAAGAGACATCTGAACGTATTGACTCGCTTGCAGGGCGCAGGTGTCCTACCGTTTGCGGACGAATTGCTACCGCTTGCCGAGCACGTGACATACGAGGCGCTCGAGGCGTTGTCGCCCACGCGATGCGCCGGCTGCGAGCGCTCCGGTGCGCTGATCTGCCAGGATTGTCTGGCATCGCTCGCGCTCATCGACCCGTGCCATAGCTGCATCCGATGTGGTGCCCCGTTTGGGGATTTGCTGTGCACCGAGTGCTCGGTCGAGGGCGCGTCTTCGGCAATGGCCGAGGCGCTCGATCGCTGTCTGGCGTGTGCCGTCTACGCACATCCGCTGCCGCGCATCATCAAGGCGTACAAGGATGCGGGCGAGCGCCGTCTGGCACCGTATCTGGCGGAGCTATTCTACGACACCGTCTTGCATGCCCAGGCGGCAGCCCCCGATCGCTACGGCGGTGTGCTGTCCGGTGCGGACGCGGTGGTGTTTGTGCCCGCGACTGCGGCGGCGTTTCGGCGGCGTGGATTCGACCATATGGAAGCAATTGCGCGCTCGTTTTGCGATCTTTCGGGTGTCCCGTTGCTGGACGCCCTGGTCAAATACGGTCATGGTGACCAGCGAGAGCTCGGCCGCGATGAGCGCCGGGAGCATGCCCGGGGCATGTACGAGACGGTCGAGGATGTGCGCGGCCGCCGTCTGCTGCTCATCGATGATGTCATTACCACGGGCGCGACCATGGCAGCAGCCTCGGCGGAGCTCAAGCGTGCCGGCGCCGCAGCAGTCGATGGCCTCGCTATCGCACGCGTTTGGTAGGGGGTGGTTTTGTGGCAGTGA
>USQE01000144.1 GCA_900556675.1 uncultured Collinsella sp. | reverse complement strand
AGGTGGGGACAGTCCTTCTCGCCAAACGTTAAAGACTGTCCCCAACGACTAGTCACTGGGGACGTTCCTAAATGACTAGGTATGGCTGCTGGGCCTAGGCTGTTAGGTCGAGTTCGTAGAGGAAGCTTTCGCGCGGCATGTCGTGACGGCGCTCTTCGCGGTTGGCGCGGTGTGTGGCCGTGCGCTTAAAGCCATGCAGCTCGTAGAACTTCCACGAGCAGTTGGAGTCGGTGTACAGGTGCGCCCTCGTCGCCCCGCGCGAGGATAGGTACGAGACCGCGGCATCAAGCAACACCGAGCCAACGCCCAGGCCGTGGACATCGCGATCTACGGCAAGCAGCGTGACCTCGTTGTCGTGTGGCAACGGGCTGCTTTCGAGCAGGCGGTTGTTGGTTCGGATGGTTGCGCGCACAAACGAGAGATACTCGGCGCAGGCATCGGGCTCCAGCTCGCGCATTTGCGATAGCAGTGCGTGTTCGGTATCCAGCCAATGTTCCTTAACGGTGGCGCCGGAGCTCTGTCCCGCACGCGCGAGCGCAATGCCGCGCGCCTGACCGTCGATTACGGCAACCTGCGAAAACGTCGAAGACGAAAGGCAGTAGGCGAGGTCGCACGCGGCCTCGAGGCGGTTGTACTCATCGTTATCCGAATTGTTATGCCAAAGCTGCTGCAGAATCAACGCGATGGCGTCGAAGTCTTCGGTATCAAACGGTCGGTAGAGAACCCGCGAGACCATGGTGCCTCTTTCTTTTGCGGATGCATATCGAGCACAGTTCTACCACGCTATTGGCATCTAATTATGGTGCCCCTGTGTTCCATGAACTCACCGTGCCCGGTGCCGTGCCCATCCCCTCCGCTCGCAAACTTTTTCTGCATATGCGCCCGTTGCGGGGTGCATCGATGCGCTCGATGCGCTACATTGAATCAGTATTTTCAATGCCGCTGCGCGAGCGCTGCAGATCGACGTATCACCGACTCACAGAGCACGGCGGCGTACCAGACAGGAGGACTGCATGGGATCTGATGTGAAGATCGCACGCGCGTTGATCTCGGTTACCGATAAGACGGGCGTCGTCGATTTCGCACGGACGCTGGTTGACGACTTTGGCGTCGAGATCATCTCTACGGGCGGCACGGCTCGTGCCATCGAGGACGCGGGCGTTCCCGTAACCCCCATCGAGGAGTTCACGGGCTATCCCGAGATGATGGACGGCCGCGTCAAGACGCTGCATCCCAAGGTTCACGGCGCACTACTTGCCCGTCGCGATTCCGAGCAGCACATGCAGGAGGCCGCTCAGCACGGCATTAAGCTGATCGACCTGGTCGTCGTCAACCTGTACGAGTTCGAGAAGACCGTCGCCAACCCCGAGGTCACCTTCGCGGATGCCATCGAGCACATCGACATCGGTGGTCCCTCCATGCTGCGCTCTGCTGCCAAGAACGCCACGAGCGTTACCGTCATTTCCGACCCGGCCGACTATGATGCCGTCCTGGCCGAGATGCACGAGACCGGTGGCTGCACCACGCTTTCCACCCGTCGTCGCCTGCAGGTGAAGGTCTACCAGACCACCGCCGCCTACGACACGGCTATCTCCCGTTGGCTTGCCGCCCAGGCAAGCGACGTGGCGGACACCTCTGCCAAGCTCGAGATCTCGCTGGAGAAGGTCGACGACCTGCGCTATGGCGAGAACCCTCAGCAGAAGGCTACGGTCTACCGCTTTGCCGAGGGCTGCGAGAACACCGCGAGCTCGCAGTTCCCGCTCGTGGGCTCCGAGCAGATCCAGGGCAAGCCGCTCAGCTACAACAACTATCTGGATGCCGATGCCGCTTGGAACCTGGTCCGCGAGTTCGACGAGCCGGCCTGCGTGATCCTCAAGCACCAGAACCCTTGCGGTTCTGCCGTTGCCGAGGACATCACGGCTGCCTACGACCGCGCATTCGCCTGCGATCCCAAGAGCGCCTTTGGCGGCATCATCGCCTGCAACCGCGAGGTTCCCTATGAGCTGGTCGAGCACTTTGCCGATCAGAACAAGCAGTTCGTCGAGGTCGTCATCGCCCCGAGCTACACTGCCGAGGCGCTCGAGCGCATGGCCAAGCGCCCCAACCTGCGCGTGTTGGCGACCGGCGGCGTGGACCACGGCGCCCAGGTGGAGCTGCGCTCCATCGACGGCGGCATGCTGGTGCAGGAAGTCGACCACGTGATCGAGGATCCCGCGACCTTTACGTTCCCCACCGACCGCAAGCCCACCGACGCCGAGATGGCCGAGCTCGAGTTTGCCTGGAAGGTCTGCAAGGGCGTTAAGTCCAACGCCATCTTGGTTTCCAAGGGCAAGGCCGGCATTGGCATGGGCCCTGGTCAGCCTAACCGCGTTGACTCCGCACTGCTTGCCTGCGAACGCGCCGAGGACTTTTGCGAGCGTGAGGGCGTGGAGAAGGGTGGCTTTGCCTGCGCAAGCGACGCGTTCTTCCCGTTCCGCGACAACGTCGATGTGCTTGCTGCGCACGGCGTGACCTGCATCATTCAGCCCGGTGGCTCCAAGCGCGACGACGAGAGCATCCAGGCCTGCAATGAGCACAATATTGCTATGGTGTTTACGGGCGCTCGCCACTTCCGCCACTAAGTTCCCCTTTGGGACAAAATAATCTCCGCAAAAGACGGCTGCTCCGTTTGGAGGGCCGTCTTTTTGGTATAAGAGGACGGAATGACTAACACGAAAGGTACAACCATGCCCCAGATTGATGAAGCCGAGCTGTTTGGCAATGCCGAGGATCAGCGTGCGTACGAGGACTTTTGCGCCAATCAGGAGGCGGTCGAGAAGTTTACGCTCGACAAGCCCGCGCTTGTCTGCCGTTGGCGCATGTCCAATAAAAAGGTGCCCATGCTCAACCGCCACATTCGCGCACTGTCCGAGCGCTTGGTACAGGGCGAGCCGCTTACCCATAACATGCTCAGCTGGGCCAAGCAGCACGTTGAGTGGTCGCTTGCCGAGGGCGATTACACCGCACGCGACGGCGTGCTCATGCTGGTGATCGACGTCAACGGCAACGCCGCCATGACGGTGGGGGAGTACGAGCCGCTAACCGATACGTCGGCCAAGGCGCTGCGTGCCCGCTCCGCCGAGGCCCGCTCCGAGGCCGACGAGACCGGCGTGGCGCCCGAGCTGCTCGCCGCCGTCGATAACGGCGAGCTTGCCTTTGTGGCGCCGGCGGACGAGTGCCTGTGCGGCACGGCGACGCTCATTGAGCAGCTGGCCCAGACCAAGGGCATCCCGGTCACGCGTGTAGACATTCCCGCGCAGCTTAAGGGCGCGTTGTTCCTGGTGAGCGACGAGCACGGCGTGGTCCCCGCAACTGAGACGGACGCCGCCGACTCCGACGCCGCCACGGTCGCCTTCTTCGCCGAGGGCTACGAAAAGCTCCGTGCCCGCCGCTAAATGATGTTTTTGGGACGGGGATTAAAAACTCATTTAATTCCCGTGCTCGTCGCGAGCGAGGGGCAAGCCTCTGCCACTCGCGAACAGTTCTGTCACTTTGGTGCCGCGTGAGGCGCGTATCTGCGGATCCGCGGTCATAATGGGGCAAGACAACCAAGAGGGGGGGGCGGAATCCATGGCGCTAATCTATATCGTTGAGGACGACGAGCCCATTCGTCGTGAGCTTATCGACATCCTTGCCCGCGCCGGGTTTGAAATCGAGGCCTGCGAATCGTTTGAGCATGTCTCGCGCGATATTCTCGCCGCCGCGCCCGACCTGGTGCTGCTCGACCTCACGCTTCCCGTCAAGGACGGCCAGCATATCTGCCACGAGGTTCGCCGCGAATCCGAGGTTCCCATCATCGTCCTCACGTCGCGCACGACCGAGATCGACGAGGTCATGGCCATGACGCTCGGTGCGGACGACTTTGTTCCCAAGCCCTATAGCGCCCGTGTGCTCGTGGCGCGCATCAATGCCTTGCTGCGTCGCACCGCGGCGGCGGGCGAGCGCAGCACGCTCGTACACAAGGGACTGGAGCTCGACCTTGCACGCTCCATGGTCACCAACACGCAAACCGGCACCAGTACCGAGCTCACCAAAAACGAGCTGCGTATCCTCTCGCTGCTTCTGAGCCGCGCGGGCAAGATCGTTTCGCGTTCGGCCATCATGCAGGACCTGTGGGACTCCGACGCCTTCGTGGACGACAATACGCTCACCGTTAACATCAACCGCCTGCGCACCACGCTCGAAAAAATCGGCATCAAGGGGTATTTGACCACGCACCGCGGCCAGGGCTATTCGGTCTAGGGGCCGGCCATGTCGTTTGCCAAGTTCTTTAAAGACGCGCTGCTTCCCGTCGCCGTG
>USQE01000143.1 GCA_900556675.1 uncultured Collinsella sp. | reverse complement strand
CTGCGCCTTATACTGCGGCAGCATCTCCATGCGTACGCGCGGCTTGCCCTTGTCAAACGCCACGACCACACCGTCGGGGTTAAAGGCGTCGATCATCTTGAGAAACATGTTCAGAAAGCCAAAGATCGCGTTGGTGGGGCGACCGTCCGGCGCGTTCATGGTCGGCGGCACGGCGTGGAAGGCGCGGTGCATGAGCGAGTTGCCGTCGGCGCTTGTCAGACATATTGAATACCTCGCTTTGGGCTGGGCACGGTTTGCTCACACCAGTTTACACGCTCCCTGCCCCGCGGCCACCACACATCAAGCTCCCCTGCCACCGCGAGCCCGCGCGTGATACGATGGCTCACGGTACATCAACCAGCACGATCGATCCGAAAGGAGCCTGCGTCATGGAGCGTCCCTGCGCATGGAAAAAGTACACGCCACAGCAAGTCGAGGAGCTCGAGGAGCTTTGCCGCGGCTATAAGCAGTTTTTGAGCGAAAACAAGACCGAGCGCCTGTGCGTCAAGACCGGCATCAAGATGGCCGAGGAGGCGGGCTACGTCAATCTGGAGACCGTGATCGCCGAAGGCCGCGAGCTCAAGGCAGGCGACAAGGTGTACGCCGCCAACCACGGCAAGGACCTTATGCTCGTCAACCTGGGCACCACCCCGCTCGAGCAGGGCTTTAACATCCTGGGCGCCCACGTGGACTCGCCGCGCCTGGACCTCAAGCAAAATCCCGCCTTCGAGGCCGGCGACATGGCCTACCTCGACACGCACTACTACGGCGGCGTCAAGAGCTACCACTGGGTGGCCTCCCCGCTTGCACTTGTAGGCGTCATCTGCAAAAAGGACGGCACCACCGTCGACATCAACATCGGCGACAAGGCGGACGATCCGGTCTTTACCATCTCCGACCTGCTGATCCACCTCTCGAGCGAGCAGATGTCCAAGCCCGCCAAGGACGCCGTCGACGCCGAGATCCTCGACGTGATCGTGGGCGGCCGCCCCGTCAAGTTCGATGAGGACGACAAGGACGCTCCCAAGGAGCCCGTCAAGCAGATGTTCCTGGACATCCTCAAGGAGCAGTACGACGTCGAGGAGGAGGACTTCCTCTCCGCCGAGATCGAGGTCGTGCCCGCCGGCCCCGCCCGCGACATGGGCCTCGACCGCTCCATGATTTTGGGCTATGGCCACGACGACCGCGTCTGCGCCTACCCCTCCATGCTCGCCCAGATCAATGTGGCCAATGTCGAGCGCACGAGCATCACGCTCATCGTCGATAAGGAGGAGATCGGCTCCGTAGGTGCCACCGGCATGACGAGCCGTTTCTTCGAGAACACCGTCGCCGAGATCATGACGCTCGCCGGCGAGGATAGCCCGCTGACCCTACGCCGCGCACTCGCCCGCAGCCGCATGCTCTCCTCCGACGTGTCTGCCGGCTTCGACCCGGGCTATGCCGGCAAGTTCGAAACCAAGAACGCCGCCTTTATGGGTCGTGGCCTGTGCTTTAACAAGTACACGGGCAGCCGCGGCAAGGGCGGTTCAAACGACGCCGACGCCGAGTACGTGGCCCTCGTCCGCGACATCATGGACGAGGCCGGCGTGGACTTCCAGACCTGCGAGCTCGGCCGCGTCAACGCGGGCGGCGGCGGCACCATCGCCTACATCATGGCCAAGTACGGCATGAACGTCATCGACTCCGGCGTTGCCGTCCTGTCCATGCACGCCCTGTGGGAGGTCGCTAACAAGGCCGATATCTACGAGGCCTATCGCGGCTACAAGGCCTTCCTCGAGCGCGCCTAATCCACCCCACCCGTAACTTGCGGTGGAATACGGATTGATTTGGTCTTTCAATAGCCCAAACAGGACGTATTCCACCGCAACTTCCTTCTTTGGCAGAGGAGCGTCCATGCTGCAGGTCATCATTTCGCCCGCCAAGCAGATGCGCGCGGCCCAAGATGCTTTTGAAGTCCTGGGCATTCCACCTTTTGCGCACGAGACGGCTCGCCTCCACCGCGCACTGCTAGATATCGAACGAAATGAAGGCGGCGGCCTGCAAGCGCTATGGAACGTGAGTGACAAACTGTTGGGGCCTTGCCTCAACACCCTGCATGAGTTCGGGCCCATCCTGAAAAACGGCGATCTCGACAATCCCGCACTCGCCCGTCACCTCTCCCCTGCCGTCATGTCCTATCACGGCATTCAATACCAGAGCATGGCGCCCGAGGTGATGGATGCCGCACAACTCGACTGGCTGCAAAACCATCTCTGGATCCTCTCCGGATTGTACGGATGCGTGTGGCCTTTCCATGGCGTTGAGCCCTATCGGCTCGAAATGGGAGCCAAGCTCGCCGTCGACAACGCCCGTGACCTCTATGCGTTTTGGGGCGACAAACTTGCATGCGCCATTGCGCCGACCGGCTCCAACACCACGGTCGTCAACCTTGCCAGCGTGGAGTACGCCAAGGCCGTTCTACCCCATCTCGCAGGCGACGCCACAACCATCACTTGTCTCTTTGGCGAAGGTGTCCGCAACGGCAAGCCCATCCAGCGATCGACCGCCAGCAAAAAGGCATGCGGCTCCATGGTGCGCTGGATGGCAGAAAACAAGCTCGAGGATGTAAGCGGGCTCACCGCGTTCGACGTTGGTTATCGTCACCTTCCCGAGCTTTCAAATAAAAACACTTTGGTCTTCCTGAACGAACAGACCTTGTAGAACCACCGCTACTTTTGAATGTGCTGCCTAGGCACGGCGTCTATTCCGCCAAGCCGTCGGCTTTGGCAATTTCATTTGTCGAACCGTCCTGATAGGCAATCTTGACGTGCTCGACCTCGGACACCGCAACACCCGTCGGAGGCTCCAGACGCCATTCCGTCAAGGCGATATCCATGGTCGTGGGCACATCCCCTTGATCTTTGAGCTCAACCAACAGCGTCTTAAGCGACGCATCGAAGGTCGCGCGCTCGATCTCTTCACCAGGAATGGAACCACCGCTCAGCTGCAGCTGGACAAACTCATCGCGCGGATACCAATAGTCGCGGCAACGCTGTTGCCGCCCGTAACCTTCACTGTCATGGTCGGCAGGGCATCGTCGGCCTCAAACTCCCATGCAGCGCCGCCGCGACCACCAAACGTCCAGATACAAAAGGCAATCACCAGCACGGCAAGCACCGCAAAACCAATCGCGACAAGGCCATGGTGCGCACGGCTTTCCTCGGCCGATACATCCCATTGCGTCTCTCGATATAGATGCTTGTCTTCCATGTTCGCCTCCCCACGGGCATGCTCATCGCGTCAATCGTACCCATTCGAGCTATACTTGAGCCCACCACATAAACGGGGAGCTTGCAGGACAAGACGGCAGGCTGAGACTGGGCGCGCCCGCCCTGACCCGCAAACCTGATATGGGTAATGCCAACGAAGGGAGCCGTGCCAATGAGCACACAAACCGAGCCCACGCTCGTCACGCAAATCGACTTCGCCCGCGCCGGGCAGATCACACCGCAGATGAAGGAGGTCGCCGAGCGCGAGCATCGCGACCCCGAGTACATCCGCGAGCGCGTGGCCGACGGCCGCATCGCCATCCCCGCCAACATCGTGCATATCAAAAAGGGCATGCGCGCCTTTGGTGTCGGTGAGGGCCTGTCCACCAAGGTCAATGTCAACCTGGGCATCTCGGGCGACAAGGCCGATGCCGCCGAGGAATGGAAGAAGGTCAAGATTGCCGAGGACTACGGCGCCGACGCCATCATGGACCTCTCCAACTCGGGCAAGACGCGCCAGTTCCGCCAGCAGCTCATCGACGAGACACCGCTCATGGTGGGCACCGTCCCCATGTACGACGCCATCGGCTACATGGAAAAGCCGCTGGTCAAGCTTACCAAGGACGACCTGCTCGAGGTCGTGCGCGCACACGCCGAGGACGGCGTGGACTTTATGACCATCCACTGCGGCATCAATAAATCGGTCATCAAAACTTTCAAGGAGACCGGCCGCCTTATGAACATCGTCAGCCGCGGCGGCTCGCTGCTGTTTGGATGGATGGAGGTCACCGGCAACGAGAATCCGTTCTACGAGTTCTACGACGAGGTGCTCGAAATCTGCCACGAGTACGACGTGACCATCTCGCTCGGCGACTCCTGCCGCCCGGGCTGCCTCTACGACTCCAACGACGCAACCGAGACCGCCGAGATGATCGAGCTGGGCAAGCTGTGCAAGCGCGCTTGGGCCGCCGGCGTCCAGGTTATGGTCGAAGGCCCGGGTCACATGGCGCTCGACGAGATCGCCGCCAACATGAAACTGCAGAAGCGCCTGTGCCACAACGCCCCGTTTTATGTGCTCGGGCCGCTGGTGACCGATATCGGCGTGGGCTACGACCACATCACCGCTGCCAT
>USQE01000142.1 GCA_900556675.1 uncultured Collinsella sp. | reverse complement strand
ATCCAAGACGGCTTGCTCGGCGACTGGTCCACGCTTGCCCTCAAGGGCGCGTTGGACTGCATCATCGTCTGCACCATGACGGCTTCGCTCGGCCGCGGCTGCATCTTCTCCGCCCTGCCCGTTGCCGTATTCCAGGGAACGATTACGCTGTTTGCCGGCGCGCTCTCCCCCATCATGACCGCCGCCGCCCTCGACAGTCTATCGCTCGTGGGCTCTATACTCATCTTCTGCGTCGGCGTCAACCTCATCCGTCCTCAGACCTTCCGCACGGCCAATATGCTCCCCTCCGTTGTCATAGCCGTCATCTACGCCCTCCTGTTCTAAATCTATCTACGTAGCGGTATCTCGAACACCTGTTTGATGCTGTGCTATGATATGAGGTCACCGAAGCTGCGTTAGGAGAGGAGAAACGGTGGCCGACCAGGACATCAAGATGCTCATCGAGCGCATTATGGCCGAGGCCCGGACCCATCAGTCTGCTCGCTTCTCAAACGAAGTCTATGCTGACGAGCCGATTCTCAAAACCGGTCGTCAGATGCAGAACTTCCTTCCTGACCAGTACCGCAAAATGCGTGAGATATCGCGTTGGCAAGAAGACCCCAAGAGTGGCGCGGGACGTTGGCTTTCGGAAGCCGAGCTTTTCTACCGCCAAGGCCTGCTGATGGCCGACTTTGAGGACGACTGTCCCTACAACGGCACATTCAAGTCGTACTTTCCCACCTATAACGCCATGAGCGATCGGCAGCTGCGCGGCTATTTTACCTGGCGCACCCAAGTGCGCCGCGGAACCGTCGAGGAAACGTCTACGTCCTTTGCCTTTCTGTATCTCTATGAGCTGATCTGCGGCATTGGCGTAGATGACCCACTCGATGGTTTTAACAAAATCAAGGCCTTTTGGGATGCCTATCGCGCCTTCGAGCCCGGCATCGACCGGTTCGCACGCGTGTGGCTGCAGGACTACGCCGTGTTCCACGGACTCGACCCCAAGCTGCTTCGCGACTCTAAAACCGTCATGTTCGATAACGCCCTTATCGAGCTGCGGCGTGCGGCGCGAGACCTTGCGCCCGCGCCAACGCCGTCAGACCTGGCGCCTGCGCGTCGCAAGACCTCCGAGCCCACGCTCCCCCTTCCGCCCGACGAGGCAGGCGAGGAGCGACTCATGACCGCTATAAACGCCCTCTCCACGTACAACCTGAATAACTCACGGCTCGACCGTTCCCACCATCGCGACCTGCGCCACGTGGCATGCGCCGTGTATGTCCGTATGGCGCGCTACTATGACACGCACCGAAAGACCGGCATCGTAGCAAGCTTGTTTGGGGAGGAGACGGCCATGCCCTACACCATGTTTGCCTCGGCCGTGTTCTTTGCGCCCGAGCGCCACGAGGACTGCGAATATCGCCTGGACCCCATTCACATCTACCGCTGCCAAAATGGCTTTTGGGAATGCATGCGCATCCACGGCAGCAGACAAAAAAGTAGCAAGCTCGGTGAGATGATGCGCGCCTGCGACCAACGCCTGCGCCTGGCCCTAGACCCCACCCATCCCCTAAAGGAGGAGAAGGTCCCCAAATATCTGGCCAAGATCATCGATGACGAGATCGTGGCATGGCTTTCGTGGGACGCCGCGCACCAGCCCGTCAAGATCGATATCGATTTGAGTCAGCTGGGGCACATTCGGAGCGCCGCCGCGCAAACGCGTGAGGCACTTTTGATCGATGAGGAGCGCGAGGACGATGTGTCTGTGGAAGCCGAGGTGACGATTATCGAGCAACCGAACACCGAGTCTGCGCCCGGCATGGCTGCCGAACCTGGCGAGATGACCATACGGCAAGACGAACCCGACGAGCCGACTGTCTCCACCGAAGAGTTTGGCGTCGTGGCACCGCTCCTCGTGTCTGCGCCCGCACCCGTAACGCCCGCGCCCACTTACGCCGCGACCGAACTCGCGCCGCAAATGCCTATCTGCGCGCGCTGCTCGAGCAAAACGCAGCGCAAGCGACATCGGCAGTGGAGAGGTCGGGGCAGAGCGAGGACATGCTCGTCGATACCATCAACGAGGCGCTCTTTGACCTGGTGGGCGACACCGTTATTGAATTTGGCTCAGCAGGACCGCACATTATCGAGGACTACGAAGCAGACGTGAGAGGATACCTAGACCATGAGTGATACCGCATCCGCAGCACCCCGCGTGCCCAAGCGCGTCGCCGCCGTCATTCTCAACTCGCTCAAGGGCGGCGTGGTCCCGCGCATCGGCCTTCCCTATATCACCGTGGGGCGCGAGGTCGAGATCCGTGCTCTGCTCACCGACCTGAGCCTCATCGCCGATGGCGGCGCAAGCTTCCGTTTCCTAGTCGGTCGCTACGGCGCCGGCAAGAGCTTTTTGCTCCAGACCATCCGCACGCACGCCATGGGTGAGGGATTCGTCGTCGCCGATGCCGACCTATCCCCTGAGCGCCGCCTGCAGGGCGGCCAGGGACAGGGCCTTGCCACCTACCGTGAGCTCATCCGCAACATATCGACTAAAACGCGCCCCGAGGGCGGTGCGCTCAACCTTATCCTGGATCGCTGGGTCGCCTCGTGTGCCGATGCCGACGAGTCTGCCGTCAATGCCCAACTGGCCCCACTCGAGGAAATGGTCCACGGCTTCGACTTCGCCCGCATGCTCCGCCGCTACCGCGCGGCCGTATCCGAGGGCGACGAAGAAGCTATGAGCCGCGTGACCAAATGGATTCGCGGCGAGTACCGCACCAAGAGTGAGGCACGCGCCGAGCTGGGCTCCTCGACCATCATCAGCGATGACGACTGGTACGACTACGTTAAGCTCATTGCGCGCTTTTTGGTCTGCAGCGGCTACAAGGGCATGCTGGTGCTCATCGACGAGCTCGTGAATCTGTATAAGATTCCCAACGCCATCACGCGCCAATACAACTACGAGAAGATCCTGACCATGTACAACGACACGCTCCAGGGCAAGGCGCAGTATCTGGGCATCATCATGGGCGGCACACCCCAGTGCATCGAGGACACACGCCGTGGCGTATACAGCTATGAGGCGCTGCGCTCCCGGCTGGCGGAGGGACGCTTCGGACGGGAGGGCGTAAAAGACATGCTGGCACCGGTCATCCACCTGACCCCGCTCACCAACGAGGAAATGCTGGTGCTCATCGAGAAGCTGACGGACATCCACGCCCAGCTGTTCGGCTATGCGCCGACTCTGACGCAGGAGGACATGGTACAGTTCATCCAGATCGAATTCGGGCGCATCGGCGCAGACTCCCACATCACTCCACGAGAGGTCATCCGTGACTTCATCGAGCTGCTGGACATCGTATACCAGAATCCGCAGCTGCAGGTGGCTCAGCTGCTCCAGTCCGGCAGCTTCTCCTACGCCCAGCCCCAGACAGACGGCGGTGACGGCGAGGATGCGATTGCGCCGGAATTTGCAGAGTTCGATATCTGACATCTTTGCGTAAGGAGGATTTCCCATGTCCATTTTTGACCGCTATGCGCCGTTTTTGCAGGACTATATCTATCAGCACAACTGGGAAGCCCTCCGTGCGGTTCAGGTCGCCGCCGGCGATGTCATTTTCAACACCGACGACAACCTGCTGCTTTGTGCGTCCACCGCTTCGGGAAAGACAGAGGCAGCGTTCTTCCCCATTCTCACCCAGTTCTGCGAAGATCCCCCTGCCTCTGTGGGTGCGATCTACATCGGACCGCTGAAAGCCCTCATCAACGACCAGTTCCAGCGGCTGAACGAGCTGTGCGAGGAGGCGGACATTCCCGTCTGGCACTGGCACGGCGATGTGTCCCAATCCCACAAGGCGAAGATGCTGAAGCATCCCTCCGGCATCCTCCAGATCACGCCGGAATCGCTGGAGGCGCTGCTGCTGCACAAGCATATGGACCTCGTGCGCCTGTTCGGCGACCTGCGCTTCATCGTCATCGACGAGGTGCACGCGCTGATGCGCGGCGACCTGACCGAAGAGCAGACGCGGGAGCGCGCGCGGCGCATCGACCCGGTCGGGCACGGGCGCTATCGGCTGTACGCCGTCAACCCCAAGGAGCGCGTGGTCTCGCTGGACGACAGGCTCTACGCGCTGCTGGAGACGGACGCGGACGCGGCGCGCCGCTGCACGTTCATCGAGTGGCGGCGGATGATGCTGGCGCTTTGCCGCGAGGAGGACGGCCTGACCGCTGAGGAAGCGCGCGCGCGTTTTGGCGACATGCTGACGCGCGCGGGCATTGACGCGCAGGCTGTCGTCATCGGGCAGAGCGATTTGCGGGAGGCACGCGCGCAGCTCGGCACGTCGATGTGCGAGGCGGTGTACGCCGCGCGGGCGGCGAAGCTCTGCGGAAAGGCGGCGCTCGGCGCGCGCGAGCTGGG
>USQE01000141.1 GCA_900556675.1 uncultured Collinsella sp. | reverse complement strand
TCGTACAGGGCGCGGATGTTGTAGACCGTGGCACCGCCGGAGTAGCTGATGCGCAGCTTGCCATCGAACTGCTCGGTAATGCGGCGGGCGGCCTCGATGGTTAGCGAGAACAGCGAACGGCCGGACATGTACATCTCGGTAGAGGGCAGCTCGTTCCTCGTCACGTCGACGGGGAACGTGTTGGTCAGCTTGACGCCAAACTCCAGGCCGTGCTCGGCGCACAGGGCAATCAGGCGCTCGAACATGGGCACGGCGTCAGCCCACTGCAGGTCCTCGCGGAAGTGCGTGTCATCGAAGACGATGTAGTCAAAGCCCAGCTCGTTCAGACGCTGGCGGGCAAACTCATAGCCCAGCAGCGTGGGATTGCACTTGATGTAGGTGTTGAGGCCCTTCTCGGTGATCAGATAGGTCGCGATGCGCTCAATCTCCGCCGGCGGGCAGCCATGCAGCGTAGACTCGGTAATGGAGTTGGAAACGCGTGCCGGGATGGACTCGACAAACGCGGCGTCGACATGCTCAAACTTGTCCAGGTTGGCGAGAGCCCATGCGCGGCACTCGTTCCAGACGTCGGAGCCGCTGGCATCCTTCATGCCCTCGATGTAGGCATCGACCTTGGGGCTCTTGATGCCCTCCAGGTCATAACCCACGGACATGTTGAAGACAAATCCGTCCGGGCTTCCCAGGCCGTACTCGCGAGCGATCAGGTGGCAGGCGAACCATGCCTTCACGTACTCGGCAAAGGCCTGCGGAACCTCGAGCTCGGTCGACCACTCGCAGTTGTAGCACTCGTCCTGCGCCACGATGCAGGGCTTGTTCACACACTTGGAGAGCTCCTCGCCGTCCATAACCTGGACGGTCTTGAGCTCAAAGAAGCGGGAACCGGCAACGTAGGATGCCACGATGTTCTGGGCAAGCTGCGTATTGGGGCCGGCGGCCGGGCCAAACGGAGTCTCGATGCGCTCGTCAAAAATGGGAAGCGCGCCCTCCTGGTTGGTCGTGACCATCTTGCGCACGCCAAAGACGGCGCCCTGGGTCTTGTGCTCCTCGATGATCCAGTTCATCAGCTGCGAAAACGGGATCGGCCTCATGATGTCGCTCATAGTGAGCTCCTCTCTGTAACGCCCGGCGAGACCGCGCGGCGGGCGCAAATACGGTGTAGCGCTAGCACAGCGCCGGCGACCCCGCGGAGGTCGCCTATACGCGCGTCGGATGCGGCGAAACATCCGGCGCGCGTGAATCTACTTGTAATTAGTAGGCGCGATCGTTGAGCGTGCTCCAGAGCTTCTTGGACTCAGCCATGGTCCACGCGTTAATCTTTTCCTCATCGATGCCAACGAACTCGCGATCCTTGTACAGGACGCGGCCGTTGATGATGGTGGTGCGGCAGTTTTTGCCCATCATGCCAAAGAGCATGTGACCGTCGATGTTCTCCTCGCTCAGCGGCGTAAAGGGCTTGTAGTCCATGACGATGACGTCGGCGGCAGCGCCGGGCTCGAGCACACCGAGCTTGCGATCGAAGTACTTGCTGGCCATCTTGGCGTTGTTCTCGAACAGCATGGTCATGGCCTCGCACCAGCCCACGTTGGGCATGGCGGCGTTGTGGCGCTGAATGATCAAGAAGACCTTAAGGCTCTCGAGCATATCGTGGGTGTAGGCGTCGGTGCCCATGCACACGGGGATGCCGCGGCGGAAGAACTCGAGCACGGGGGCGCAGCCCACGGCGTTGCCCATATTGGATTCGGGGTTGTTAACCAGCCAGGTGCCGGACTCCTTGACGATATCCATCTCGGCGGGCGTCACATGGATGCAGTGGCCGAGCATGGTGTCGGGACCGAGCAGGTTGTGCTGCAGCAGGCGCTCGACGGGGCTGATGCCGCCGCGGTTGAGGCGGGAGTCCCACACATCGTTCATGCCCTCGCACACGTGGATGTGGAAGCCGGTCAGGCCATTGTTGGCCTCGGCCATCTTATCCATGGTCTCGTCCGACAGCGTAAAGGTGGCGTGACCGCCAAACATGGCGGCGATCATGTGATTGTCGTTATCGCGACGCTCCTTGGCGGCCCACTGGGCAAACTCGGCGTTCTCGGCAATAGCCTGATCGCACTTTTCCTGGCCACGGCGGTCGGAAACCTCGTAGCACAGGCACGAACGCATGCCCAGTTCCTGAGCGGCGTCCTTAATGGTAAAGAGGCTGCCCGGAATCTCGCAGAAGCTCGCATGGTGATCGAAGATCGTGGTGACGCCGTCGCGGATGGAATCCAGAATCGTGGCATAGGCGCTGGCCTTGGTGCCGTCGAGCGTCAGGTTGTCGTCGATCTTCCACCACTGCTGCTCAAGATTCTCCAGGAAGTTGGTGGGGTTGCAGCCCTTAATGGCAAGGCCGCGGGCCAGACCCGAGTAGATGTGGGTGTGGCAGTTGATAAGTCCGGGCATGATGAGGTTGCCCTGGGCGTCGACGTACTCGGCATCCGGGTACTTGGCCTTGAGCTCGCACTCGGGGCCCACTTCGACGATCGTATTTCCGTCAATGGCGACCGCACCGTTGGGAATGAACGGAGTCTGAGCGTTGCGGGTAAAGACGGAACCGTTAGCGACCAGAAGCATAAATGCTCCCTTCAACATCAGGGGCGGGGTTTGACACCTCTGACATGGCGGAAGTGCGAAGCGCCGGCCTACACCGGAAACGGGCCCTCTCCCGTCAACGCTTCACCAAAGGGACGAGCCCTTTGAAGTGCGGCTTGGCGCCGCATGGCGCCGGCGGACGAGGCGATGCGTCCGCCGGCGAATAGCACCGAATTGGTTACTTCTTGCTCTCGGGCAGGACCAGATTCACAGCGGCATCCTTGGCGGCATCGATGTGCTGAGCCACGACCGGCGTCTGCGGAAGGATCAGGTTGAGCACGATGGCCATGATGGCGGTGGGGGTTACGGCGTTGGAGCCGATGACGGTGGACACCCAGGTGGGCATGCCCTCGCCGGCAAGGCAACCACTGGCCATCCAGATACCCAAGCCAAAGACAACGGAGGTGCCGACGATGGTGGTGGTGCGCTGCGTGAGGCCCTCGCGGGTGAACATGCGCACACCGTTCATGGTGATGGTGCCAAAGACGCCGACGGTCGCGCCGCCGATAACAGGCTGCGGGATGGCGGAGAGCACGGCAGAGAGCTGCGGGAACAGACCGGCGATGGCAAAGACGGCCGCGATGATCACAAAGACCCACTTGTTGACGACCTTGTTGGAGCAGATGATGCCCACGTTCTGGCCAAGGGCGCTGGTGGGAAGACCGCCCAGCAGGCCGCCGACCATAGAAGTGAGGCCCTGGGACACGATAGCGCCGGAGAGCTCGCGCTCGGTGGGCATACGGTCGATGGAGCCCAGGCAGGCGGCGGAGACGTCACCGATAACCTGGATGGCAACCATGGGGAACACGACGGCGAGGGTAATGCAGACCTCGGGATCAAACTCGAGCGCGTAGGGCATGAGCTTGGGAAGAGCGAAGACCTGAGCGGTGGCGACGCTGGAGAAGTCGATCATGCCAAAGAACACGGATCCCAGCTTGAGCGTGCCCTTGCCAAAGTTGGCGAGCGCGAAGACGACGGCGAAGGTGATAAGAGCGACGCACCATGCCTGCGGGGTGCCCCACAACGGCGTGCCCATGCCACCGGCCATGTATTTGACGGCCGTGGGATAGAGAGAGACGCCAATGGAGAAGATGACCGTGCCGGTCACGACGGGCGGGAACAGCCACTTAATCTTGCTGTAGGCCAGGCCAAAGAGGACCGCGACGGCACCGCCAACGATCTCGCCGCCCAGCAGCGCGCCAAAACTAAAGCCCGAGGCGCCCATGGCCTGGAGGGCCGGGAGGAACGCGAACGAAACGCCCATGACGATGGGCAGGCCGCCGCCGATGCGGCGGAAGGGAGCGAAGGCCTGAAGGGCCGTGTCGATTGCCGAAAGAATGAGCGCGACCTGGATGATGTCGGTGCTCTGCTGGCTATTAAAGCCGTAGACGCCGGCCATGATGACAGCCGGGGTAATGATACCGGCAAACGAAGCCAGTACGTGCTGAAGGGCACACGGGATCATTTCCTTAACGGGAGGCATGCCTTCGCGAGTGAACAGGGCTTCAGTGCCGTTCGTAACCGTATCCTGGGTCATTTGACCACCAATCCTCGAAATAGTTGTTTTCGCATCTAACGCTCTATTGTGACGCAGTGCGGGGTTGAGGTTGTGCCTTCGTTGCATATCGTATTAAAGATGATTCTCATTCTCAATAATAATTTTTTGTTATCAGACTATTCTTCAGCTGAGATAACGCATTTCCGCAGGTCAGGAAAGTGTCTGGTCAAAATAACATCTTACTTTTCTTTTGGTCAACCGTTTACCGCTAAATTCCTACCGTTCGT
>USQE01000140.1 GCA_900556675.1 uncultured Collinsella sp. | reverse complement strand
TCGCCGCGGGCGCCCTGTCACTTGCGCTCGCGGGCTGTGGCGGCGGGGCTGCCGGTGCCGGGTCCGCCGCGGGCTCGGTTGCCACGGACGGCGCCGGTGCTGCCGCAGAGCCGGTCGAGGTGCACGTCGCCTCGCTCAAGGGTCCGACGTCGATCGGTCTGGTGCAGTTTATGGACCAGGCAGCCGATGGCGAGACGGACAATGAGTTCGACTTTGCGATCAACACTGCCGCCGACGAGATTGTGCCCAAGGTCATTCAGGGCGATATCGATATCGCCCTGGTGCCCGCCAACGTGGCGAGCGTGCTCTACAACAAGACCGAGGGCGCGGTGCAGGTCATCGACATCAACACGCTGGGCGTGCTGAACGTGGTGACGGGCGACGCGAGTGTGGCCTCGTTTGGCGATCTGGCGGGCCATACCGTCTATATGACGGGCAAGGGCACCACGCCGGAGTACGTCATGAACTACCTGCTGGAGCGCGCGGGCTTGGCCGGTCAGGTGGCGCTCGAGTTTAAGAGCGAGCCTACCGAGGTGCTCTCGGCTCTGCTTGCCGACCCGACTGCCGTGGGCGTGCTACCCGAGCCGTTCAAGACGGCGGCCATCGCCAAGAGCGAGGGCAAGCTGTCGGCACCGGTGAGCCTGACCGATGTGTGGGACGAGCTGGCAGGAGACACGGGCTCGCGCTTGCTGACGGGTGTGACCGTGGTGCGCCGTGCCTTTGCCGAGGAGCATCCCGAGGCCGTGGCGGAATTCCTGAGCTGCCATGAGGCGAGCGTGAAGGCCGTCAATGCGGCGCCGGCAGACTGGGCGCAGGCCGTAGTCGATGCGGGTATCGTCGATAACGCCACGATTGCCGAAAAGGCGATTCCCGGGTGCATGCTCGTGTGCCAGACGGGGAAGGATATGAGGGCGGCGCTCGACGGGTATCTGCAGGTGCTGGCTGATGCGGACGCGAGCGCCGTGGGCGGCAAGCTCCCGGCCGATGATTTCTACTACATGGAGTAGCCCGTGCGTGTGTTTGCTCGACAAATGACAGTGCGTGTGAAGGCGGTGGCGGCAGCAGGTGCCGTTGCCGCCTTTTGGCTTGCCGTGTGGGTGCTGGTGGCGGGTCTCGTGGCGCAGCCGTTGATTTTGCCGGGGCCGGGCGCTGTTGTGGTGGCGTTGCTGCGGCTGGTGTGCGATGGCGGTACCTGGGCGATTTTGGCGGGCTCGGGCGCGCGGATACTGGGCGGGCTGGCTCTTGCTGCGGTGTGTGGTGGCGTGCTTGCCGGGATTTCGTCACGTTCGCGGGCGTTTGCCCGCCTGGTGGCACCGGCGCTTTCGTTTGTAAAGGCGACGCCGGTTGCCTGCGTGGTGGTCCTGCTGCTCATTTGGCTGGGGTCGGCGCGCGTGAGCATCGCCGTGGTCTTTTTGATGGCGCTGCCGGGCGTGTATTTTTCGCTGGTTGAGGGTTTGGCACAGGTTGATCAGCCGCTGGAGCAGATGTTTCGTCTGCATGGCGTGCAGGGTTGGCGTCTGTTTTGCGCCCATACCTGGCGCGAGGTCCTGCCGTTTGTGCTTTCGTGTGCGCGTGCCGTGATCGGCATGAGCTGGAAGGCCGGCGTGGCGGCGGAGCTCATCGGCATGGCGACGGGCACCGTGGGCGAACGCATCTATCAGGCGAAGCTGCTCATCGAGACGGCTGATCTGCTGGCGTGGACCGTGTTGGTCGTTGCCGCCTCGTGGGCGTGTGAGCGCGTGCTGGTGTGGCTGCTGCGGGTTTCGGGACCCGTGGCGTGGCGCGCGGCCGTGCGGGCACATGGGCATGGACTGCGCGGGCGTGCGGGCGGCTCTGCTGGTGGCGGGGCTGCGGCGGAGCTTGCGCTCGCCGTGGGCGACCGGGCACCCTGGGCTCCGGCGCTGGATGGTCTGGTGCTCAACGTGCCCGCGGGCGGGCGTATCTGCGTGATGGGCGCTTCAGGCGTGGGCAAGTCGACGCTGCTTTCGTTGACAGCGGGGGAGTGCGCGCCGTGCTCGATGGTGTTTCAGGATACGCGCCTGGTTGAGGACGCCTCTGCTTTGGATAACGTGCTGGTGTGCGCCGATGCACGCGTGAATGCCTCGAGTGCCGCTGCCTTGTTGCGCCTGCTGGTACCGGGGATCGATGTGCATGCCCGCGTGGCCGAGCTCTCGGGCGGGCAGCGCCGTCGCGTCGAGATTGCCCGAGCCCTGCTGTGTCCGGGCGGCGCAGTGATTCTGGACGAGCCCTTTACCGGTCTAGACATCGCTGCGCGCGACGCATGCACCGAGGTCGTGCTCGACTTGCTCGACGGCCGTATGCTGTTGCTTGCCACGCACGATGCCGCTGACGCTCGGGCCCTCAATATCTCGGACATCATCACGCTCTAAATACTTACTCAGCAACAAAATGATCCGTTTTTTCTCCGTCCCCATAGGGTTCGGTATGGTATTCTATCTGCGGGGTAATACTTAGGATTACCAAGTAATACCAACGCAGTAGAAACAAACTCCAGATGCGGGCCAATCGGGTTGCCTTCACAGCCCGTCGCCCAGCCGCGTGGCCCGCATCCATCCGCACCACCGTCGTTTCAAAAAGGAAGCGCCATGGCAGAACACATGACCCCGGTTGTCGCGAAGGTCTTGCCCGAGGAAAAGGCGGCCTTCGCGGCGGCAACCCAGCTCGTGGGCACTACGCCGTCCAACGCCATCCGCATGTTTATCGCCGCCTTCAATCGCTGCGGCACCTTTCCGTTCGACATTTCGCCCAACGGGGCCTTTGGCGCTGCGCCCGATTCTCATCAACAATGACTGTCCCAAACTGCCGGCACTTGGGGACGTTCCTTTTCTGCCGGCAGTTAAGGAACGTCCCTAAGTGCCGGGTTTTGAGGAGGTTGGCATGCTCAATGCGATGATTTGGGCGCTTGCCTGTTTTGGTGTTGTTGCTGCCGATATTGCCCTGAGCATGGTTCTGTTTTCAGTTCTCGATGCCGTGTCGGTGCTGACGGGCTATCCGATCGACAATCTCGATATCCAATGGTTCCAGGCTGCCGCTCAGACGGCGTCATTTTTGATGGCGCTGCTGTGGTGGCGCTATCTGTGGCCCCGCTCCTTCATGGCGCGCCGGCAAGGCGAACGCCCACTCGGCGGGGGAGCAGGCGCGGCATGGAAGCGCATTGCCTGCGTTGTCGTGATCGGCCTATCCATGCAGGTGGTCATTAGCTACCTATGCGACGGCGTACTGTCGCTGCTGCCCGAGGTCGCGGCAGACTATAGCGAGCTCGTCGAGGAGACGGGCATGGGCGATACCAGCCTTCTTGCTGTCTTGACCACAGTGCTCGGCGCTCCGTTTTGCGAAGAGCTCCTGGTGCGCGGCATCATCTTTGAGTTTTCGCTGCGTGCGTTTAATCCACAGTGCCGTTCGTTCTGGAAGCGCCGGCGCCGCGCGAACGCGCAGGACGGCGCCATAGTGCCCTGGGCGGCCCCGAGTACCTGGGGCGTCGCCGCGGCAATCGTGCTGCAGGCGGCGGTCTTCGGCTTTATGCACATGAACTGGGTGCAGGGTTGCTACGCGGGGGCCGCCGGCCTCATCTTTGGCTGGGTACTCGTGACCACCGGAAAGCTCCGCTACACGATCCTGTTGCACTTTGCCTTTAATGCCGGCTCGTACCTCATGACGTTGCTCTGGTTTGTGAACACGCCGTTCGACGTGGCGGTCACGGTTGCCATCGCCGGCTTTGTGCTGGTAGAGGCGATGCGCTCGCTGCTCCGGTCGTGCATTTCTGAGCCATGTGAAACTGATCGACCTGATTATCAATGACTTTAACTAGACCGATGCGTCTTGAACGCACCTGGCGTTTCGCCGAATGCTTCTTTGAATTTTGAGTAAAAGAATGACATGTTGGAGATGCCGACTTTTCGGGCTACATACTGCACGCTGCGCTCGGTGTTATTGAGAAGATATGCCGCCTCGGTGAGCTGCTGGTTGAGCTTGATTTGCGAAAACGTTTTGCCGGTTTTTTGCTTGATCAAGCTGCTGAGATAGCTGGTGCTATAACCCGTATCGCTCGCAATGCTTTCGAGCGTGCAGTCGCCGTAGCTTCGCTCAATATGATTCAGAATCGACACGATGCGTTCGTCCGACATGATCGCCTGGTTATCAGTTGCGGAGCGTCGGTACAGTCCTCGAATGAGAACAAGGAATAGGCTGACGGCGAGGTGCCTCATGAGTTCATTGGAATAGGCATCTTTAAAGTGATATTCGATAAAGAGCATCTCGATGAGGCGTCGCGCATGTCGGGCGTATTCCTCTGGAAAAATGAGATATTTTCGGGCCTCGCGGTTTTTGGACACAAAATCAAATAGAAGATTCGTTAATGGTGACGCGCCGGGTAGCTGGCTCAGGAACAACGAATCGAACATTTCTTTTTTGAAGACGATCGAAATGACGATATCATGCTCGCCCTTA
>USQE01000139.1 GCA_900556675.1 uncultured Collinsella sp. | reverse complement strand
CGCCCGCGCGCGCCAAAAAGCGCTGCAGGCGCATGGTGTGCGGGTAGACGGGCTGGGCGTCGCTCGCGGGCGTTGTGACGCCCGCGGCACGTGAGGTGCGCGTCTCCCCTGCTTCGTTAGTCCTCGTCATGCAAATCCTCCGAGGTCTCGTCGACGACCAGGGTCTCCAAGTCCTCGACTGCCTCAATATCTTCAACATCGGTATCGATCAGTTCGCGCTCTTCGTCCAGGTCCTCGGCCTGTTCCTCGAGGGTGGACTGAATGCTGCGGCCGCTCAGGCGCTCGCGGATAAACTGGCGCGACTGCTCGTCGGGAGCAAACTGTTCCAGATCGGGCAGGTCGCGGGTGGAGCGCAGGCCGAACTTCTCCAAAAAGGCGTTGGTCGTGCCGTAGATGATGGCCTGACCGCGCTCGGGGTCGCGACCGAGCTCGCGCACCAGGCCCTTGTCCACGAGCGACGCGATGACGCCGTCGGAGTTGACGCCGCGGATGCCCTTGACCACCTCGCGCGTGACGGGCTGGTGGTATGCGATGACGGCCAGGGTTTCGAGCGCCGCCTGCGACAGTTTTTGCGTGTCCCAGCTCAACACATAGGCCTCGACCACGTCGTGGTAGGCAGGGTGCGTAAACAGGCGCCAGCCACCGGCAACCTCGCGCAGCTGAAAGCCGCGGTTGGCCTCCTCATACTCCACCTTGAGCTCGGCCAAAAGCGACGCGCACTCGCCCGGGGCGATATCCAGCGCACCTGCCAGCGCGGGTGCGCTCACGGGGTCGCTCGACACCAGCAGGAGCGCCTCGAGGGCGCCTTTGAGGCTGTTTGCCTCCAGCGTGGAAAGGGTTGACATGGTTGCGGCTCCTATTCGGTGAGCTCGGGGCCCTCGCCGGGCACGTATGCCTCGGCGCCCTCGACGCGGTTGATTTGAATGGTTCCGAAGATTTCGTCCTGGCTCAGGGTGAGCGAGCCGCGCTTGGCGAGCTCGAGCATGGCCAGGAAGGTAACGACGAGCTGCTCGGTGGTGGCGTCGCCGTCCAGCAGCTCGCGGAAGGTGCAGGTTTGGTGCGCCATGGTAAAGCGGTCGACCGAGGCCACCGTCAGGTCGAGCGGCACGCGATGCGGTGCCACGTGCTCGGCCTCCAGCAGGAAGGTCTGGCGCTTGCCGTCCAAGTCGGCGCAGATGACGGCAAGGCCACGCAGGGTGATGCCGGCCAGGTAGTCGGGCATAAGGCCTAGGAACTCGGGGTCGGGCCCGGCCACGCGCGGATGCATGCGGCTCTCGGCCTGCATGCGGGCGCCAAGCGCCGCCGCCGCGCCCTTGAACTGCTTGTAGGCGATCAGGCGCTGAATCAGGACCTCGCGCAGGGCGTCACCGTCGAGCGCGCTAAGTTCCTCGAGGTCTTCATCGTCCTCGTCATCGTCGTCTGTCTTGCGCGGGGCCTCCTGGGGCACCAGCGAAGCAGCCTTGATGTCCAAAAGGGTTGCCGCGACCAGCAAAAAGTCGCTTGCCACGTCCAGGTCCAGCGCCTCGATGCGCTCGGCCTCGGCAAGGTATTGCTCGGCTACCTCGCTGATCGAGATGGCGCCGATATCAACTTTTTGGCGGGTTACCAGCTGCAGCAGCAGGTCGAACGGTCCGCTGTAGACCTGTGTCGACACGCGATACGACATCTTCGACCTCCTTTGACGGCGCCTTCGCGGCGCGGTTTGGGTGCATGTTGGGACCGATTTGCACGGTCGACCTGTAAGTTTACCTTAGATACCGGCGATTGCGAAGTTGAGCAGCCACTCGGCCAGCGGATACACGGTAACGTCGAAATACCGCCCGATCACGTCGATGCCGGTCCACATGGGCAGCAGGTACAGCACGATGATGAGTATGGGCATGGCGTATTGCTGCAAGTGGTAGTAGTTGGCGAGTGCCTTGCCCTTGAGGAAGGGCACGATGATCGATGAGCCGTCGAGCGGCGGGATCGGGATGAGGTTAAAGAACGCGAGCGACAGATTGACCACGATAAACGTGGCACCGAAGTTCATGATTTGGGAGGCTACGGCAAAGGACATGCTGGTGTAGAGGTTGCCGTATGTCGCGTGCATGAGGGCGGCTGCGAGACACGCGAGCGCGATGTTCGATACAGGACCGGCCGCGCTCACCAGGACCTCGTCGCGCTTGGGGTGCTTGAGGTTGTTGAGGTAGACGGGCACGGGCTTGGCGAAGGCGAACACCGGGCCGCCGGCCGCGAGCATAAGCAACGGCAGAAGGATGGTGCCAAACGGGTCGATGTGGTTGAGCGGGTTAAGCGAGACGCGGCCACGGGAGCGGGCCGTCTTGTCACCGAGCGCCCAGGCCGCGGCGGCGTGCGCGCTCTCGTGGATGACGATGCCAACGATGACGGCAACGGCGCTGGCGAGCAGGTTCATGAAGTAGCTGCTGGACATGTCAATCCCCTAGCGGACGCGGCGCGAGGCGCGCGTGAGCAGGTAGTCGGCCACAAACAGGATGACGGCCACGATGGCGTAATCCAAGCGGAACACGCCGCCAAAGGGCGACGTGATGACGCCGTAGCCGGCGATGGCACCCGGCAGCGCGCGAGAAAGCTCAACGACAAAGCCAACGATTTGCAACTTGGCGGTGAGGCCGCTAAAGCACAGCAGCACGGTCATCGCGCTCATAAAGATGCCGCAGATGCGACAGGCGATGGCGATGATGCTCATCGCCACGGCAGCGGCTTTACGAGAGTTCACGCGCGGTCTCCTCTTCGATTTGGGTGGAAAGCTCCAGCCATTCGTCCTCGAGTTTGGGCAGCTCTTGCTTAAGGCCGTTATATTCCCCCAGCGCGGCGTTGAACTTGTCCTGATCGGCATAAAGCTCTTCGCTTGCCATCAATTCCATAAGCTCGTCATAGCGGGCACGCTTTTTGTCGAGCTCGGCCTCGATCTTTTTGAGCTGGTTGCGTACGCCCTTGAGCTTTTTGTTGAGCGCGGCGCGGGCCTGGGCCTCGGCGCGTTTTTGCTCCTTGGTCTTTTTGCCCTCGGCCGGCTTAGGAGCTGCGACGAGGGTGTCGGCCTGGGCGGCGCTGGCTTTGGTGGGCTTGGTCGCGGCCGGTGTGCTCTCCGTGGACGCCTCGGCGGCGGCGCGGGCTGCGAGGTCCTCGCGCTTGTAGAGGTAGTAGTCGTAGTCGCCGTCGTAGACCGTGACCTTGCCGTCGCGGATGTCGATGACACGATTGGCAACGGCGCGCACCAGGTGCTCGTCGTGGCTGATCAGCACGATGGTGCCGGGGAAGTTTTGCAGGGCGTTCTCGAGCATGTCCACCGAGTCGATGTCCAGGTGGTTGGTGGGCTCGTCCAGGCACAGGAGCGCCTCGGGGGCTACGAGCATCTTGGCCAGGGCCAGACGCGCCTTTTCGCCGCCGGAGAGGACGCGTACCTGCTTTTCGATTGCGTCGTTGTCGCTAAACAGGAAGGCGCCCAGCAGGCTGCGCTGCTGAGGCACGGTCCACTTGGGCGTGACGGTGTCAATCTCTTGCAGGACGGTGTTGGACTCGGTCATGCCTTCGAGCGCGTGCTGGGCGTAATAGGCCACGCCCACGTTCGTGCCCAGGTCGCGCGTGCCGGTAGTGGGCGGCTCCAAGCCGGCGATGATTTTCATGAGGGTGGACTTGCCGGCACCGTTGGGGCCGACGAGCGCCACATGCTCGCCGCGGTAGAGCTTGAGGTCGATATCGCTGTAGATGTGCTTATTGCCGTAGGACTTGGACACGCCCTCCAGGCCCACGACCATGTCGCCCGAGCGCGGCGGGTCGGGGAACTTAAAGTCGATGTGCTTGTGGCCCTCGGGCAGGATGACGAGCTCTTTTTTGATCTGCTCGATCTTGCGGATGCGCTCCTGGGCCTGGGCGGCCTTGGTGGGCTTGTAGCGGAACTTGTCGACGAAGACCTGCATGTGGGCGATATCGCGCTCCTGAGCAGCACGCTTGGCGCGCATCTGCTCTAGGTTGTCCTCGCGCTGCTTGAGATAACTGCTGTAGTTACCGGTGTAGGTGGTCACGCGGCGGTTCTCAAGCGCGGCGACGTGGTCGACGCAGGCGTCCATGAAGGCGCGGTCGTGGCTGACGATGAGCACGGCGCCGTCGTAGTTGGCGATAAAGCCGCGCAGCCACTGGACGCTTTCGAGGTCCAGGTGGTTGGTGGGCTCGTCCAGAAGCAGCAGGTCGGGGTGGCGCAGGAAGAGCTTGGCGAGCGCGATACGCATTTGCCAGCCGCCCGAGAACTCGGAGCACGGGCGCTCAAAGTCGGTGACTTTGAAGCCCAGGCCGGACAGGATTTTGCGGGCGTTGCTCTCGAGCTCGTAGCCACCCAGGTGCTCAAAGCGATCCTGGACCTGGCCGTACTCGTTAAGGAGTGCGTCGACGTCCTTGCCCTGCTCGGAGAGCTCGGTGATCTGAGCCTGCAGCTCGTTGGCGCGCTCGCCCA